>NZ_DAMDQC010000183.1:0-8220 GCF_032082325.1 Pantoea sp. CTOTU50773
TACCGCTTCAATTTCAACTACAAGGCCGTAATTCGCCATGACAATAACTCCTCAACATCTGATTGCGTTACTGCCGCTGTTGATCGTCGGATTGACGGTGGTGGTGGTGATGCTGTCCATTGCGTGGCGACGCAACCACTTTGTTAATGCCACGCTGACGGTCATTGGCCTGAACGTAGCGCTGTTTTCACTGTGGTTTGTCGGTCATGTCGGTGCCATGGATGTCACGCCGCTGCTGCGCGTTGACGGTTACTCAATGTTCTACACCGCGCTGGTGCTGCTGGCCAGCCTAGCAACCTGCACCTTTGCTTATCCGTGGCTGGCCGGTTTCCCGGACAACAAAGATGAGTTCTATCTGCTGGTGCTGATTGCGGCGCTCGGTGGCATCGTGCTGGCGAGTGCCAATCATCTGGCGGCGCTGTTCATTGGTATTGAACTGCTGTCACTGCCGCTGTTTGGTCTTATCGGTTACGCATTCCGTCAGAAACGTTCGCTGGAAGCGGCACTGAAGTACATGATCCTGTCCGCTGCAGCGTCTTCGTTCCTGATCTTTGGTATCGCGTTGATTTATGCCGATTCTGGCAGCCTGAGCTTTGTGCAACTGGGTAAAAGCCTGAATGACAGCATGATCCAACAGCCGCTGCTGCTGGTCGGTTTGGGCATGATGATTATCGGCCTCGGCTTTAAGCTGTCACTGGTTCCGTTCCACCTGTGGACACCAGACGTTTATCAGGGTGCGCCTGCGCCGGTTTCAACCTTCCTGGCCACCGCCAGCAAGATCGCCATCTTTGGTGTGGTGATGCGCTTGTTCCTGTACGCGCCAGTGACCGACAGCGAAGCCGTGCGCACCGTGCTCGGTGTTATCGCCTTTGTGTCGATTCTGTTCGGTAACCTGATGGCGATTTCGCAGAGCAACATCAAACGTCTGCTCGGTTACTCATCGATCGCGCATCTTGGCTATTTGCTGGTGTCGCTGATTGCGGTGAAAACCCATCAGCTGTCACTGGAAACGGCGGGTGTGTACCTGGCGGGTTACCTGTTCAGCAGCCTCGGCGCGTTCGGTGTGGTCAGCCTGATGTCCAGCCCGTACCGTGGCCCGGATGCGGATACGCTTTACTCTTATCGTGGTCTGTTCTGGCATCGTCCAATTTTGTCAGCGGTCATGACCGTCATGATGCTGTCTCTGGCCGGTATCCCGATGACGCTGGGCTTCATTGGTAAGTTCTACGTCATTGCTTCCGGTGTGAACGCGCATCTGTGGTGGTTAACCGCGGCAGTCGTTGCCGGCAGTGCGATCGGTCTTTACTACTATCTGCGTGTGACGGTGAGTCTGTACCTCAGCCCACCAGAAATGCACACGCGCGATCGTGACACGCCAGCCAACTGGGCGTTCACCGCCGGTGGTGTGGTGGTGCTGATCTCGGCGATTCTGGTGCTGCTGCTGGGTGTCTATCCTCAGCCACTGATTTCGCTGGTGCAGATGGCTCAGCCGCTGATGTAAATGCGCTTTGACCCCATGAATCAGGCCTCAGGGCCTGATTTTTTTTGCCTGTAATCTGAGAATACGATCACGGCAAGGCAATGCGGCAACCCTGTATGGCTGCTCAATCCCCGCGCGCTGTGATACTCTCAGGAGATCACTTTTTTCGCTCAGACAAGGAAGCATCATGGAAATGCAATGGCTTGATTGCCACCACAGTGAACTGAGTGCACAGCAGTTATATACCGTGCTGGCACTGCGCAATCACGTATTCATTGTGGAGCAGAACTGCCCCTATCAAGACGTAGATGGTCAGGATTTGCGAGCAGAGAATCGCCATATCATGGGCTTCCTTGACGGCAAATTATTGGCCTACGCTCGTGTGCTTACGCCCTCACTGGACAGCGCCCCGGTGATGATTGGTCGCGTGATCGTGTCCGAAGAAGCGCGTGGCCTGAAGTTGGGCTATCGACTGATGGAGAAAGCGCTGGAGAGCTGCGATACCCATTGGCCGCAACGCACTATTTATTTATCGGCGCAGGCCCATCTGGAAGGGTTTTACGGTCGTCTTGGCTTCAAAGCGGTGGGGGACGTTTACATGGAAGATAACATTCCACACATCGGTATGCAGAAAGCGTAATGGCGAGGAATACTCCTCGCCATTTATACCCGTCATACTTCAAATTTCCGGTGAGTTGGCTGCCTGGCTCACCCGAATCACTGACTTGAGTCAGCTCATCGGGCTCTCGTGTTTGCCGCCTTCCTGAAATTCGAACTTTTTAGGGGATATCAGCCCGGCGTCATCTGTCGGTCATCGGTGTATTTACGCTGATCCGGCGGCGGTGGGAAATACTGATACAGCCAGGTTTCACTTAAGGTCTCATCTTTGGTGCGCAGGAACAGGCGCATATCCACCGGCTTGGTGGAGTCGCTGTTCGGATACCAGTCAAACAAGATGCGGTAGCCGTTGAGGGGTTCAACATACAGAATCTCAACCTGCTTGATGGTACCGGCATTGACGGTGATCACCGGCTCAATACCTTTCGGCGCTGCGGCTTTCAGATCGCCACCGACGAAATCAATCGCAAAGCGACGGCACCACTGATCGGGGAAGTGTTCGCCCGGCGCCCAACCTTCCGGGAAGCCACCAATACCGGTACGTGTCGCATCCACGCGCGCCAGCCCGCTGCGCACAGGTGGCAGTTGGCTCCAGTAGAGTTTGTACTGGAAGTTAAATTCGCTGCCCGCTTTAACCGGTTCCGTTGGCTGCCAGAAGCACACTACGTTATCCAGGGTTTCACCGGTCGTCGGGATCTCCATCAGGTTGATGGCGCCTTTGCCCCACTTGCCAATTGGCTCAACCCACAGGCTTGGGCGTTTGTCATACCAGCCAATGACATCCTGATAATCTTTGAAGTCGTGATTGAGCTGCAACAGACCAAAACCACGTGGGTTTTCATCTTCATAAGCATTGAACTGTAAGCGTTGCGGGTTGTTCAGCGGACGTGCAATCCATTCCCCTTTTCCGGTCCACATTGCCAGACGATCGGAGTCATGGATTTGTGGATGATAGGTATTGCACATGCGACGCTCGTTGGTGCCGCAGCTAAACATACTGGTCATCGGCGAGATGCCGAGCTGACGAATGTCGTTACGAGCAAACAGGTGGTTTTCCACCTCCATCACCACGCGTTTCTCTTCGCAGTGGATAGTGAACTTGTACGCACCGGTGACGCTGGCGCCGTCCAGCAGCGCATAAACCACAAAGGTGGTATCGTCGGCTTTCGGTGTTTCAAACCAGAAGGCGGTAAAGTCCGGGAACTCCTCGTGGCCGTTGCTAAAGGTGTTGACTGCCACACCGCGCGCTGACAAGCCGTACTGGAAAGTTTCATCAACCGCACGGAAGTAGCTCGCGCCGAGGAACGAGACGATATCGCGACGCGCCAGTTCTGGTTTTTTAAACGCGCGGAAACCGGCGAAGCCCAAATCGGTTTTGCCGACCAGCTGCTGGGTATCGACATTAGCGTTGTGATAGTTAAACAGTTCGGGGCGGAAGTGGATTTCGCGCGCTTCACGGCTATCGGCATCCACGGAGAACATACGGATACGACGTTTAAAGCCCATCCCCACGTGGAAGAACTGCACATCTAACTCGCGATCGGGAATGTTGTTCCACAGCGAATGGTTGGCATCGTACTGAATTTCGTTGTAAGCCTGCGGTGTCAGATTGGCCAGGGTGTCAGGAAGCGGGCCGGGTGCGCCGCCCCAGGGCTGTTTCGCCAGCGCGGATGCTTTCTTTTTCAGTGAGTCGAAATCGAAGCGCACTGCGGTGCCGTCGGCGATGCCATCATCGGCCCAGGCGGACTGCGCAAACAGCGAGGAGAGCCCGGTCATGCCGCTTGCGGCAGAGAGGGCCATGGACGCTTTCATAAATTTTCTACGATTCATGCCGGAAATCTAATCCTTAGCTGCTCTGGTGTGTTGTGACTGTCGTAAGACGCATTGCGTCTGGCTACAAGGGGATACGACAGTCGCGAAATTAAAAAATTCAGTCTGACAAAAATTTATCAGATTAATCAAATAAGCGAAGCAGATTTCACGCTGCAACAGCGCGGATTACGCAACTTTGCATTGAGTCGAGCAAAAACCAGCGTAATCCGAATCCCTTGCGCGCAGCAAATACCGAATTTATGACTATAGTTAAACGACGATAAGTGACGAGCATGGAGGAAGTATAACGTGTCATCTTCAGATCAATTTGAAACTCGCCTTGATGACGACCTGGCGCTACTGACAGAAACTTTGGAAGAAGTACTGAAATCGTCGGGTGATCCGGCCGATCAAAAGTACATCGAATTGAAACTTAAAGCGGAACAAGCGCTGGAAGACGTGAAGAATCGCGTTAGCCAGGCTTCTGACAGCTATTATTACCGTGCCAAAAAAGCGGCCTACCGTGCCGACGATTATGTGCATGAAAAACCGTGGCAGGGGATCGGCATTGGCGCCGCCGCTGGCCTGTTTGTCGGTTTACTGTTGGCCCGCCGCTAAATTGTCGGGGCGTAACGCCAGTTACGCCCGATTCCTCTTTTTTACCGCGTTATCCCTCTCATTTGTCTCGAATCCTTGTTTCGCATCAACGGCGATTGTGTTTCGCGTGCGCGCTTTCTACAGTAAAGCGACAGGGATAAGGAGAAAGTAACGTGATACGTGTTGAAATGCTCTCTACGGGCGATGAAGTGTTGCATGGCCAGATTGTCGATACCAACGCCGCATGGCTCGCGGATGTGCTGTTCCAGCACGGTTTGCCAATGACCAGCCGCAGTACCGTGGGTGACGCGATGTCCTCACTGGTAGAGGCGCTGCAGAGTCGCAGCCAGATTGCCGATGTGCTGATTGTGAACGGCGGCCTTGGGCCAACCAGCGACGATCTTAGCGCGCTGGCGGCAGCTACCGCGTGTGGTACCGAATTAGTGATCCAGCAAGAATGGCTGGAAAAAATGGAAGCCTGGTTTGCCAGCCGTGGACGCATCATGGCGCCGAGCAACCGCAAGCAGGCGGAAATTCCGGCGAATGCCGAGCTGATTGATAATCCGGTGGGGACCGCGTGTGGCTTTGCACTTCAGCTCAATCGCTGCTGGATATTCTTCACGCCGGGCGTGCCGTCCGAATTTAAAGTGATGGTCGAGCAGGAGATCATTCCGCGTTTGAAAGCGCGTTTTGATTTACCTGAGCCGCCGCTGTGTTTGCGTCTGACTACCTTTGGTCGCGGCGAGAGTGACATTGCTGCCGAACTGGAGCCGTTACCGTTGCCGGAAGGTGTGGTAATGGGCTATCGCTCATCAATGCCAATCATTGAAATCAAACTCACCGGACCGGCCAGCCAGCGCGTGGCGATGGAACAGGCGTGGCAGCAGGTTAAGCTGCTGCTGGCGGAATGCACTATCTTCGAAGGCACTGAAGGTTTGCCTGCTTTGTTAGCGCGTGAGTTGCAACAGCGTGGTTTCCGGCTGGCGCTAAGCGAGCAATATACGGCGGGATTCCTCAACTGGCAGCTGGCATCAGCAGACGTGCCGCTCAGCGCAGCAGAGATTCTGCCTCCTCATGATGAACCGCTGGAATCCCAGGTCGAGCGCACGCGCGATCTGGCCGCACATCACGGCACGGTATTGGCGCTGTCGGTGGGCAATCTGGAAGAGGGCGAAGTGGCGATTGCGCTGCATACGCCGGAAGCCAGCTGGGGCCAGCGCGTGAAGTTCACCCATGGGCGTCACAATGTTGAAACCCGGCAGAAAGTCGTGGCGATGATGGCGATGAACATGCTGCGTCGCTGGCTGCACGGCAGTGAAGTCAGTAACGGGCATGGCTGGATTGATGTGCTGGAAGCTGTGAAACAGTAGGAATGTGGGCAGGCTTTGCCATGAATTTCACCGGGGCGCCATTGATGGCGACCCGGTGTTTAAATCTCGATCTCAATCTCCCCTTTGGCGCGGCAGCAGCAGGGCAAAATCTCACCCTTCTGAATAAACGCCAATGGGGTTTCCGCGTAAGCCACTTCGCCTTTTAGCAAGCGCATGCGGCATGAACCGCAGTAGCCTTCACGGCACTGAAACTCTACGCAAACATTGTGCGCTTCCAGTGCCGTCAACAGATTGGGATGATCTTCTGCGCACTCCAGCCGGGAGCCGGAACTGCGCAGAATAACAACAGAACGACTCATGCTTACAGCTGGAAGTCGTTGAAGTCGTCTTCGCCGACTTCGGCATCAATCTGACCCACCAGGTAAGAACTGACTTCCACTTCCTGCGGTGCCACCTGCACGTTATCTGATACCAACCAGGAGTTGATCCATGGAATCGGGTTAGAACGCGTCTGGAACGGCAGATCGAGGCCAACCGCTTGCATGCGAATGTTGGTGATGTACTCAATGTACTGGCACAGAATGTCTTTATTCAGACCGATCATCGAGCCACCGCTGAACAGATAATCTGCCCACTCTTTCTCTTGCTCGGCGGCTTTCTTGAACAGGTCGAAACACTCATCACGGCACTCGGCGGCGATCTCTTTCATTTCAGGATCATCTTCACCGGTGCGCAGCAGGTTCAGCATGTGCTGAGTGCCGGTCAGGTGCAGAGCTTCATCGCGCGCAATCAGTTTGATGATTTTGGCGTTACCTTCCATCAGCTCGCGCTCGGCGAAGGCGAATGAACAGGCGAAGCTGACGTAAAAGCGAATCGCTTCCAGTGCGTTAACGCTCATCAGGCAGATATACAGCTGCTTTTTCAGCGCACGCAGATTCACGGTCACGGTTTTACCCGCCACTTCGTGCGTGCCTTCTCCCAGCAGATGCCAGTAGCTGGTCATCTCGATCAGATCGTCGTAATACTTCGAGATGTCCTGTGCACGCGCCAGAATCTGCTCGTTAGTGACGATGTCGTCAAACACCAGTGAAGGATCGTTGACGATGTTACGGATGATATGGGTGTAAGAGCGCGAGTGGATGGTCTCAGAGAACGCCCAGGTTTCGATCCAGGTTTCGAGTTCTGGAATCGAAATCAACGGCAGCAGGGCCACGTTAGGGCTGCGACCCTGAATGGAATCCAGCAGCGTCTGGTATTTCAGGTTGCTGATAAAGATGTGTTTTTCGTGATCTGGCAGCGCCTGATAATCGATACGATCGCGTGAGACATCCACTTCTTCCGGACGCCAGAAGAAGGAGAGCTGTTTTTCGATCAGCTTTTCAAAAATGTCATATTTCTGCTGGTCGAAACGGGCAACGTTCACTGACTGGCCGAAGAACATCGGTTCTAACAGCTGGTCGTTTTTGTTCTGCGAAAATGTGGTGTAAGCCATGGCTAAGTCCAAAAGTGATGAGGGCCGACCATTGCCGGCCCTGACAAGATAGGGCGTCTGACTAATTAAATCTTACAAGCGCCGCTTTCGCAGCCGTCATCCTGAATGGAAGGAGCCAGGTCGTCCTGCGCATCTTCCGCACCATCACGGGTGTTTTGGTAGTACAGGGTTTTCACGCCAAATTTATACGCGGTCAGCAGATCTTTCAGCAGCTGTTTCATCGGCACTTTGCCATTGGCAAAACGGCTTGGATCATAGTTGGTGTTCGACGAAATCGCCTGATCGATAAATTTCTGCATCACACCAACCAACTGTAAGTAACCGTCGTTAGAGGGCATTTCCCACAGCAGTTCGTACTGATCTTTCAGACGCTCATACTCTGGCACCACCTGACGCAAAATACCGTCTTTGGATGCTTTGATGCTGATGTGACCACGCGGTGGCTCAATACCGTTGGTGGCGTTTGAAATCTGCGAAGAGGTTTCAGACGGCATCAGGGCAGAGAGCGTGGAGTTACGCAGACCGTGCGTAACGATCGACTCACGCAGACCTTCCCAATCCAGGTGCAACGGCTCGCTGCAAACGGCGTCGAGATCCTTTTTATAGGTGTCGATCGGCAGAATGCCCTGTGAGTAGGTGGTCTCTTTGAACCACGTACAGGCACCTTGCTCTTTTGCCAGCTCGTTCGAGGCTTTCAGCAGGTAGTACTGGATCGCTTCAAAGGTTTTATGCGTCAGGTTGTTGGCGCTGCCATCAGAATAACGCACGCCGTTTTTCGCCAGATAATAAGCGTAGTTGATCACGCCAATACCCAGAGTACGACGACCCATTGCGCCGCGTTTTGCCGCCGGGATGGGGTAATCCTGATAATCCAGCAGGGCATCCAGCGC
>NZ_DAMDQC010000184.1:0-8174 GCF_032082325.1 Pantoea sp. CTOTU50773
GTTGACGCCCCTGCATGCGGTAACCCATACGAGTGCTCTGCGGACTCAGCTTCCACGGGCTGCGCCAGAAACCTTCCTGCGCTTCGCGCGTGAACTCGTTATACTCCGGGCCCGGTAAAGCGCGAATGCGGTTGCCCCACAACAACTGACGAACGCCCGCTTTGCCTTTGAAGGTGCGGGAGGGTTTGCCCAACGGCAGCTGATCGCCATCCTGCAGCTTACGGCCCTGGAAACCGCCAAAAGCCGCTTTGAGATCGGTACTGTGTGAACCGAGCATCTCATCAATGGCGAAACCACCATTCACTGCCAGATAACTGCGCATACCGCGCACCGGCATCGCCAGGGACAGCAACTGACCTATTTTCACCGGCAGTCGCCAGCCAGTCCACACCGGTTTGCCATCGAGATCGGCATTACAGCCCGCCCCAGTGAGTGCAAACCAGCCGTCACGTTTGAATTCCGCTTTGAACTGGCCGAGCACAATCTCTAATACCGCGCTCTCTTCCGGGTTGCCCACCAGCATATTGGCGGTGCGCATTGAGGGTTGATCGAGAGCGCCGCTAACGCTAATGCCATATTGCCGCCAGCCGGTACGGCCCTGATCCTGAATCGAGGTCATCAATCCGGCGCGTAGAATGTTTAACATACGCCCTCCTGTTGCGGCACAAAGCGCACGCTGTCACCGGGGCGCAGCAGTGTCGGCGGGTGTTGTAAGGGGTCAAACAGGCTGACGGGCGTATGGCCAATTAGCTGCCAACCGCCAGGTGCGGCCAAAGGATAAATACCGGTCTGACTGCCACCGATGCCGACTGATCCACTGGGAACGATAACTCGCGGTTCAGCACGGCGCGGCGTGTGCAGACGTTCATCCAAGCCGCCGAGATAGGGAAAACCAGGCTGGAAGCCGATGAAATAGACCACGTAATCAACACTGCTGTGCAGCTCGACGACCTGTTTTGGCGACAGGCTGGCCCCCTCAGCCACCACTTGCAGATCGGGGCCACCCGCGCCACCGTACACCACCGGAATCTCCACCCGACGTGATTCAGGAATCTGTTCCTCACTCTCTTCCCACCAGCGCTGAAGACGCTCAATGGCATCCAGCGCATTCAATTGCGGATCGCGCAGTAGCAGCGTCAGGTTATTCATCCCCGGAATCACTTCCTGAACCTGTTCATTGTGCTGCAGGCGCTGGCACAGTCCCCAGATGCGCTGCTGGCTGGCGAGTGAAACGGGGGGGGCCAGCTCCAGCACCACCGCTCGCTCACCCAGTAGATAACAACGTGCTCGTTGCAAAACCCACCTCCCGGTCATGATTGGCGCGGACAAAAAATGTCCACAAATCGCTTTGCTTATAATGAAAGTCAATAAGTTATGCGAAAGTGACAGAGACGTGTCAACAGATTTGCGTCCTTAACGTGGGTTAAGGACGCGGAGAGAGAGAAATCAGGCAGGATTGTCGATATCAATAAAGGTTACGTCGAGGCCATAGCTCTGCGCCAGCCATTCGCCCAGCGCCTTGATACCAGCGCGCTCGGTGGCATGATGCCCGGCGGCGAAAAAGTGCAGGCCTTGTTCACGTGCGCTGTGAATGGTTTGCTCCGAAACTTCGCCCGTGATAAACGCATCTACACCAAAAGCAGCCGCGCTATCGATAAAGCCCTGTCCGCCACCACTGCACCAGGCGACGCGTTTGATCAGTGCCGGGGCATTATCACCACAGTGCAACGGTTTACGACCTAAGCGTTCGGCGATTTTCGCCGCCAGCGCTTCACCGCTCAACGGTTCAGCCAGCTCGCCCCATGGCACTAACGGCTGAATTTCCCCTTTCACTTCAATATCAAACAACTTTGCCAGCTGTGCATTGTTGCCGAGCTGTGGATGTGCATCGAGCGGCAGGTGCCAGCCATACAGGTTGATATCATTGACCAGCAGCGTATGCAGACGCTGGCGTTTCATTCCTTTAATCAGCGGCGATTCGCTCTTCCAGAAATAACCGTGATGGACCAGGATAGCGTCAGCATTGCGCTTGACCGCTTCATCGAGCAGCGCCTGACACGCGGTCACGCCCGTGATGACAGTTTTCACTTCCGCGCGACCTTCCACCTGCAAACCATTGGGCGCATAATCACTGAAGGCGCTGGTGTTCAGCTGCTGATTAACAATGTGTTCTAACTCGACATGATTCATTTAGTAGGGCTCCCTGACCGCCTCAGGCCGCGCTGCGCGCGCGCTCGAAGGCGTCTAGTGTCTTTTTACGTGCGTCCTTATGTTCCACGATTGGTGCGGGATAATCGAGTTTCTTATTATTTTTCTTCGCCCAAATCTGCGGTTGATGAATATCACTCTCCGGCACGTCTTTCAGCTCTGGCAGCCACTGGCGGATAAATTCGCCTTTTTCGTCAAAGCGTTCCCCCTGAGTCGTATGATTGAATATGCGAAAGTACGGTGCCGCGTCGGTGCCAGTCGAAGCTGCCCACTGCCAGCCGCCGTTATTCGCCGCCAGATCGCCATCGATCAATTGCTGCATGAAGTAGCGCTCACCTTCATGCCAGTCGATCAGCAGGTCTTTTACCAGAAAGCTGGCAACAATCATGCGCAGGCGATTGTGCATCCAGCCCAGTGTATTGAGTTGGCGCATTGCCGCATCGACGATGGGATAACCGGTTTTACCCTGCTGCCAGGCCGTGAGATGTGCATCGTTTTTTTGCCACTGTACGTTATGCGTCCACTCCACAAACGGCTGGTGCTTGCACAACGCTGGAAAGGCCACCATCAGATGACGGTAAAACTCGCGCCAGATCAGTTCATTAAGCCAGGTAAAGGCTTTACCCTCGTTCAGTGCATCTGGGTGTTCTTTCAGAATACGATGCAAACATTGGCGCGGAGACAGCACCCCAATCGCCAGATAAGGCGATAAGCGGCTGGTACCATGTAATGCCGGTAAATCGCGCACCTCGGGATAGTGCTGCACCGATTGTTTGCCGAAATGGCGCAATTGCTTCAGCGCTGCCTCTTCCCCAGCCGGAAATAGCGATGCATCGAAATCTTCCTGCGGGTAATCAAAAGCAGGGATTTTCTTACCCGCACTGATCGGCGCATCACGGCGCGCTTTCGGTGCATGATGACACTCCGGTAACCCCTGATGCAGTCGACGGACAAAGGCGCGGCTGAACGGCGTGAAGACTTTAAACATGGTGTGATTGCCGGTCTGCACGCTGCCCGGCGGCAATAACAGGCTGTCATCAAAGCCCTGACAAATTACGCCCTGAGCATCGAGACGCTTTTCAGCTGCAGCATCACGTTCGCGCTCATTTATCTCGTACTGATAGTTGTAATAAAGCTCATCCACCTGATGCTGGTCGCAAAACTCACTCAGATAATCCACCGATGCGGCAAAGTCATCGCACTGATGGTAATGCAACGGAATACCTCGCTCGGCCAGTGAGTCTTGCAACGCACACAGATTCTGGTGAATAAAGGCCGCCTGCTTGGGTGCCATATGGTGTTGCTGCCACTGTTTAGGCGTGGCAATAAACAGCGCCAGCACCCTGGCATGGCTGTCGCGGCAAGCGGCAGCCAGCGCAGTGTTGTCATTGATGCGTAGATCGTTTCGCAACCAGACTAAGTGGGTGGTCATAATGCTCCGAAATTATTGTCCGTAGCGCAGACGCAGCGCTTCCGGGTAAGGATCAAAGTAACGTTGCTGCGCCAGCCACGGATGCGGATATTCCGCCATATAGTGTTTCAGCATGGTGATGGGAACCAACAGTGGCTGGACGCCAGTGCGATAACGATCGATTAGCTGCGCCAGTTCCTGGCGCTGTGGTGAGGACAACTGCGGGCGGAAGTAGCCCTGTACATGCATCAGCACATTGGTGTGATTACGGCGCGAAGCCTGGTGGGACATCAAATGCATCAGGCGAATCCGGTATTCAAAGGCGTAATCATCCAGCGAATCCCACTGCTCCATCGCCGCCACAAAACGCCCCATCTCGCGATACTCATCCTGCGCATGCGACAGCAGCAGCAACTTGTATCGACTGTGGAAGGCGATCAGCTTGTGGCGGGTTAAACCGCTGCGCCACATTTCATTGAACTCGTGCAGCGCATACACGCGGCCCATAAAGTTTTCGCGGATAGCATCATCATGCAAACGGCCATCTTCCTCTAAAGGCAGCCATGGCATCTCTTTTTGCAGAAAGGCAGTGAATACGCCGGTGCCCGCTTTGCGATTGTCATTGGTATCGGGCTGATAGACGCGCACGCGCTCAAGACCGCAGCTGGGTGATTTTGCACAGAGAATATAGCCGCAAAGGTGATGCAGCGATTTCACACGATCGGCCGACCAGCGTTCCATCTCATCGGTCACCTCTTGCCCGCCATCTTTACTGAAACAAAGATGGATTTGATCATCCGACTCTTTGACCAGACGCAGTGCGGGACGCGGCGTGGGCAAGCCAATTGCCATTTCCGGACACACCGGTTCAAAGCGGATAAAGGGAGTCAGTTCTTCAGTTGCAAAAGCGAAACGCTTGTGGCCACCGTCAAAACGGACCTTATCCCCGAGCAGGCAAGCGCTGATACCGACAGGAATTTTTTCGCTCATACTTGTACAACCTCCAAATTCTTGTAGAGGTTTAAGTGTAGCTGAAACGGCGAGGGATAACAGCGGGTAACCGGGGAATACAGACAAAGTTTAGAATAAAAAAACCCGGCGCTTGATTGAAGCTGCCGGGTTCTTAGAGAGCCAAGAGAGCACTTACCAGTGGATGCTGCCTATCGCTTCTGTCTGCGCCAGCCAGACTGGCTTGGTGCTGGTCTTACTCCAGACGCGGTGCAGATAGCTATAGAAACGGGCACGATCCTGGCGGAACAGCATCACGGGCAAGGCAAGTATGCCGACCAATACCGCCAGAAAACGGCGCAACACGATTTTATAGAGTGGATATGCCTGATACATGATTGCCTCCTGGGGTAATTTTTGCGTTGAAATGTGATCTGCCTCAGATATTACGCCTGGTTGTGTAATTTTACTACTCATCCGACCACTAATTTTGGTCTTTTTTTGTGCTTTACGGCTTAAGCTGAAAGTAAGTTACATAATTGTAAACGTAGGGATCTCGCAAGGTTACAAACATCATGACGGACGCGGTGACCAATTCTTGATAAAGTGCCGTGTTAACTTTACCTGTGGCAGGAGTCAGCGTGACGACCATCTTGATTGTTGAAGATGAAAAAGAGATTCGCCGTTTCGTGCGCCTGGCGCTGGAAAGCGAAGGTTTGAAAATTGTGGAAGCGGAGCAATTACAGCGCGGGCTGATTGAAGCAGCGACACGAAAGCCGGATTTAGTGATCCTCGATCTTGGGCTGCCGGATGGTGACGGCAACGACTTTATCCGTGAAGTGCGCCAGTGGAGCAGCATGCCGGTGATTGTGCTATCTGCGCGCAGTGATGAGCAGGACAAAATCGATGCACTGGATGCCGGTGCAGATGATTATCTGACTAAGCCGTTTGGTATCGGCGAGTTACTGGCCCGCGTGCGCGTGGCGTTACGTCGCCATCAAAGCAGCCAGCCTGAGCCGATCGTGAAATTTGGGGAAGTGAGTGTCGATCTGGCTGCGCGCCGCGTGCTGCGTAATGAACAGGAAATTCACCTGACGCCCACCGAGTTTCGCCTGCTGAGTTTGTTGCTGAACAATGCCGGGAAGGTTCTGACGCAACGTCAGTTGTTGAATCAGGTGTGGGGGCCGAATGCGGTGGAGCACAGCCATTATCTGCGCATTTATATGGGACACCTGCGCCAGAAGCTGGAAAGCAATCCCACCCAACCCAGCCATCTGCTGACCGAAACCGGTATCGGCTACCGCTTTATGCCATAAAAAACGCCCCACGTTGTCACGTGGGGCGTTCCAGAAAACGCGTGAAAAGGCGCACATAGCGCGCCTCGACGTTTAATTACGCGTTTTTCAGCACTTCGCTAACAATCTCTACCGCCTCTTTCTCGATCTGCTGGCGATGCTCAGCACCAAGGAAGCTTTCACAGTAGATTTTGTAAGCATCTTCCGTGCCTGACGGACGCGCAGCAAACCAGCCGTTTTCGGTCATCACTTTCAGACCACCGATTGACGCGCCGTTGCCCGGTGCAGCGGTCAGACGTGCAGTAATCGGATCGCCCGCCAGCGTATCAGCACTCACCATTTCCGGTGACAGCTTAGACAGTGCCGCTTTTTGCGCTGAGGTCGCCGGCGCCTGCAGACGGTTATAGCTTGGCGCGCCGAAGCGTGCTGCCAGTTCGTCATAGTGCTGCTGCGGGTTCTTGCCGGTCACCGCAGTGATTTCGGCTGCCAGCAGGCACAGGATGATGCCGTCTTTATCGGTTGACCAGGCGGAACCATCGAAGCGCAGGAAGGAAGCACCCGCGCTCTCTTCGCCGCCGAAACCGAAGCTGCCATCAAACAGGCCATCAACAAACCATTTGAAACCAACCGGCACTTCAACCAGCTTGCGACCAATGTCATTGACCACACGGTCAATCATTGCGCTGGAGACCAGGGTTTTACCCACAGCAACATCTTTGCCCCACTGCGGGCGATGCTGGAACAGGTAATTGATGGCCACGGCCAGATAATGGTTCGGGTTCATCAGGCCCGCAGGCGTGACGATGCCGTGACGGTCGTAATCCGGGTCGTTACCGAACGCCAGATCGAACTTATCTTTGTACGCCAGCAGACCCGCCATCGCGCACTCAGACGAACAGTCCATACGCACCACGCCATCTTTATCCAGATGCATGAAACGGAAGGTCTGATCGACCGCATCATTAACAATGGTCAGATCCAACTTATAGTGCTCAGCAATACGCTGCCAGTAAGCGATACCGGAGCCACCTAATGGATCAACGCCGATTTTCAGGCCCGCTTTCTGGATTGCCGGGAAGTCAATGACTTCAGCCAGACCTTCAACATAGGGCTGAATCAGATCCTGCTCAACGATATGGCCGCTTGCCCAGGCCTGATCCAGCGGCAGACGTTTCACGTCTTTCAGTTCGCCTTTGATCAGCTGGTTAGCGCGATCTTCCACCACCTTGGTGACGTTGGTATCAGCCGGACCGCCGTTTGGCGGGTTGTACTTGATGCCACCATCTTCTGGCGGGTTGTGTGAAGGCGTGATGACGATACCGTCCGCCTGCGCGCCACCGCGTTTGTTGTGTTCCAGAATGGCGTTGGAGATCGCCGGCGTTGGCGTGTAGCCATTATCCTGCTGCACGATCACATCTACACCGTTCGCCGCCAGCACTTCCAGCACCGACAGAATCGCCGGCTCAGACAGTGCGTGAGTATCTTTACCCACGTAGCACGGACCGGTGATGCCATTCTTTTTGCGCTCTTCTGCGATGGCTTGCGCAATCGCCAGAATGTGCACTTCATTGAAGCTTTGGCGTCCCGCGCTGCCGCGGTGGCCAGAAGTGCCAAATTTCACCGCATGGTCCGGGTTAGCCGTATCGGGCTTCAGGACGTAATACTGCGAGGTTAATTGTGCAACGTTAATCAAATCGCTCTGCTGGGCAGGCTGCCCGGCACGGGGGTGATTGGCCATTGGCGCTTCTCCCTGACGCTTCAGTTTAAATGGTGCCGCGAACTTTCTCTGTCAGTTCCTGTGGGAACTGCATCGCCAGCATGATGTGTTCCACCATGCTGCATTTGCGGCCTGTATTGGTATTGGTGATCACCCAGTACGGTGTGCCGGGAACGTGCTTCGGCTTAGTATGGGTGCCATTTTGCAGCAGTGTGTGCTCGTCACCCGCAAAATAGACGCGAGTGCGGCCCTGCAGCGAGGCAGTGGCTTCAGCAAAGGCTGCTGGATCAAGACGATAGAGCGTTGACAGTACCAGCATAAAGCGATTAACCGCCTTATTCTGCTCAGCATACTCATCAGAGAGCAGCAGTTCACGCACGGCGCGTACGCGATCCTGAGGACGCGCTTCGCTGCGCACTGGCTGCGCTTCCTTGACCGAAGCCGAAGCCGCAGCGACAGGTGCAGTCGGTGCGGTCTGGCCCGCGGTAAACTTCAGCATGCGGCGCAAAATATCGGAGGCGCTTTCACCAATGTGCTGCGTGTGGCTGGCAATATAACGGTAGAGTTCTTCGTCAACTTCAATCGTTTTCATCTT
>NZ_DAMDQC010000185.1:0-4159 GCF_032082325.1 Pantoea sp. CTOTU50773
GATGCGCTCTAAGACATGATCGGCCAGCGAACGGTGTAACAGGCGACCTTCCTCATCCTGCCAGGGTTCGCAGGCGTCGCTGGGTATCCAGCTGGCAACAAAACGCTCATCCTTCGGCGTCACAATGTGCGCTTTCACTTCGAAGTAATCTTTAGGAATGAAGTTTTCGATCTCTTCATCGCGACGCACCACCAGGCCGAGCACCGGCGTTTGTACGCGTCCGACCGACAGCACGCCATCATAACCGGCATTGCGGCCTAATAGCGTCCAGGCACGGGTCATATTGATGCCGTAGAGCCAATCTGCGCGGGCGCGGGCCAATGCGGAGACGCACAGCGGGATAAACTCGCGATTCTCACGTAAACGGCTGACTGCTCGCTCCACGGCGGAGGGGTTGAGATCGTTAATGAGACAGCGCTGCACTTTCTGCCGCTTTTCCGGCGCGAGTTGCAGGTAGTCCAGCACTTCATCCACCAACAGCTGACCTTCTCGATCCGGGTCACCGGCGTGCACCACTTCACTCGCCTGTTGCAGCAAACCCTCAATCACTTTGAGTTGCTTAGCCACCGACGGACGTGGCTGTAAACGCCACTTTTCCGGAATGATCGGCAGGTCGGCAAGATTCCAGCGCGCATAGCGGCTGTCATAGCTGTCCGGCTGCGCCTGTTCCAGCAAATGTCCGACACACCAGGTGACCATCTGATCGTTGCCACAGGCAATAAAACCGTCACCGCGGCGATGCGGCTTCGGCAGTACATCAGCAATGGCACGCGCCAGGCTGGGTTTTTCAGCAATAAACAAACGCATGTCTGGCGTCGTTCCTTCTACGTCAATTCACGACGGTAATTAATGGACAGGAAGGATCGGCAGCGAAGAGTTCACCCACCGCCGTCGCCTGCACGCCGGCCAATATTGCGCAGCGCTGGAAGGCTTCGACCTCGCTGGGTTGCACCGCCACCAGTAAACCACCCGAGGTTTGCGGATCGCACAGTAACGCGCGAGTTGCATCGTCCATCGCGGAAATCAGGGCGCCATAGCTGGCAAAATTGCGCTGAGTGCCGCCGGGCACGGCACCTTTGGCGATATACTCATCGACACCGGGTAAGCGCGAAACCTGTTTGGCGTGGATTTCCGCACGCAAACCTGATCCCTGGCAAATCTCACTCAGATGTCCCAGCAAGCCAAAACCGGTGACATCGGTCATGGCGCTGACGCCATCCAGTTTGGCGAACTCGGCACCGGCTTTATTCAACTGACACATCACCTCCGCCGCTAATGACTGGTGTTCTGGCAGCAGAAGGCCTTTTTTCTCGGCTGTGGTCAGGATGCCAATTCCCAGCGGCTTGGTGAGAAACAGCTGGCTTCCTACCTGCGCGGCGCTGTTCTTTTTCACCCGCGCCACATCAACAATTCCCGTGACGGCCAGGCCAAAAATCGGCTCCGGCGCATCGATCGAATGCCCACCCGCCAGCGCAATACCAGCAGCCTGACAGGCCGCACGACCGCCTTCAATGACCTGCTGAGCCACTTCCGGGCTCAGCACGTTGACCGGCCAACCCAGGATGGCAATCGCCATAATCGGTTTGCCGCCCATGGCAAAAATATCGCTGATAGCGTTGGTGGCGGCGATACGGCCAAAGGTATGGGGATCATCAACAATCGGCATGAAGAAGTCGGTGGTGCTGACTACCGCTGTGCCGTTGCCAAGATCGTATACGGCAGCATCGTCACGTGTTTCGTTGCCCACCAGCAACTGGGGGTCATGAAAAGGGGTCAGCTCACTATGAAGAATGGTTTCCAGTACCTGCGGCGAAATTTTGCAGCCGCAGCCAGCTCCATGGCTGTATTGCGTCAGACGAAGAGGTTCACTCATGGCGGGTTCCTTATGCGCTGAACAGAAGGCTGTATGTTAGCCTGGCTGTCAACCGGTGGTAAGTGTTGCGCGGTTTAAGCTCGATCTTTCGCACACGCGGTGTGCAATCTTTGCAACACGCCTCACCCTGCCGAAGAAACCCGCCGATGTCTGTCAGAAATAACTGACAAATTGCGCGGTGTCCGGTGCAACCACCGTGGTATTCGCTTTGAGTTGCGGTGTACCGAGATACAGGAATCCGACAATCGCATCCTGCTCGCGGCAACCAAAGGCTTCGCGCACTGAAGGATGGTCGGTCCATGGACCGCTGCGCCAGATACCGTTAAAGCCCTGCGCCACCGCGGCCATTTGCATCGCCATCACGGCACAACCTGCTGAAACCAACTGTTCCCAATGCGGGACTTTGGCATGCTCTTCACAGTGCGCCACAACAGTGATAATCATCGGCGCTCGAAACGGTGCGGTGGCGGATTTTTCAATCGCCTTTTCATCGAGGTTGCTGTCACGCGCCGCTTGTTCAAGCAATTTACCAAAACGCTCACGCCCTTCATTCTCTACAATGATAAAGCGCCACGGCTGCAACGTACCATGATCCGGTGCACGTAAGCCTGCGTGCAAAATGTTCTGCAAGACTTCGCCCGCTGGTGCCGGTTCTGCCAGACGCGAAGCCGAGCGGCGGTTGATTAATAAATCCAGTGCATCCATCATTATTCTCCCGTGAATAAAAAGCGTGGGCTAATCCTGGCACAGCAAGATCTTTTGTAACAGTCTGGCGCGATTTCCTGCTGACATTTCGCACGCTGCTCTTTAGGATGAACCCGACATCGGGGCAGACCGCGTGGCGACTGCCCTGTTACGTGAATATGGAGAGTTTATGCGCACATTGTGGCGAATTATTGCTGGCCTGTTCCGCTGGAGCTGGCGGGTGTTGAATTTTATTCGGGAATTCATTCTTAATTTATTCCTCATCGTCTTAATCCTCGCCGGTGTCGGTATCTGGTTACAGCTTTCCAGCGCCAACAGCAGCGAACCGGTGCAACAGGGTGCACTCAAAGTGGATTTAAGCGGTGTATTAGTGGATAAACCTTCCGTCAGTAATCGCCTGAGTCGCATCAGCCGTGAGTTGCTGGGCGCGAGCAGCGATCGCCTGCAAGAGAATTCATTGTTCGACGTGGTGGATGCGGTTCGTCAGGCGAAAACTGACAAAAACATCACCGGGATCGTGCTTGATTTGCGTGATTTTGCTGGCGGCGATCAGCCTTCATTACAATATCTGGGCAAATCGCTGCGTGAGTTCCGTGATGCGGGCAAACCGATATACGCCATTGGTGATAGCTATAGCCAGGCGCAATACTACATCGCCAGCTATGCCACCAAAATTTATCTGTCACCGCAGGGCACCGTTGATCTGCATGGCTTTGCTACCAATGGGTTGTATTACAAATCCCTGTTAGAGAAGCTCAAAGTCAATTCTCATGTGTTCCGTGTGGGCACCTACAAATCTGCCGTCGAGCCTTTCCTGCGTGACGATATGTCTCCGGAAGCACGTGATGCGGATGGTCGCTGGATCGGCCAGTTGTGGCAAAACTACCTGAACACCGTTTCCGCGAATCGTCAGATTACGCCGGATCAGCTGTTCCCTGGAGCAGCTGGCGTCATCAGCGGATTGCAGGCTGTTGACGGCGATACCGCAAAATATGCGCTGAACAGTAAATTGGTTGATGTGCTGGACAGCCGTGCGGCTGCTGATCAGGAACTGGTAAAAACCTTTGGCTGGGATAAAGCCAATAACGATTATCGCAACGTCAGCATTTACGATTACACCGTGAAGCAGCCTCAGCAGGATCAGGATGGCAATATTGCGGTGATCTTCGCCAGCGGTGCGATTATGGACGGTGAGGAAACCGCCGGAAACGTGGGTGGCGATACCACCGCTTCGCAGATTCGCGATGCGCGTCTCGAGCCGAAAATCAAAGCGATTGTACTGCGCGTCAACAGCCCAGGTGGCAGCGTGTCGGCATCGGAAGCGATTCGTGAAGAGTTAGCCGCAGCCCATGATGCCGGCAAGCCAGTGGTGGTCTCAATGGGCGGCATGGCGGCTTCAGGCGGCTACTGGATCTCGACGCCAGCAGACTACATTGTGGCCGCACCCAGCACCTTGACCGGTTCAATCGGTATTTTCGGCGTGATTAACACGGTTGAAAATAGCCTGAACAGTATTGGTGTGCACACGGACGGCGTGGCCACTTCTCCGCTGGCTGACGTTGCCACCACCAAAGCCCTGCC
>NZ_DAMDQC010000185.1:4169-8007 GCF_032082325.1 Pantoea sp. CTOTU50773
GGAAGTGCAGCAATTGATGCAACTGACCATCGAAAACGGCTATCGTAACTTTGTCGGACTGGTCGCGAAGTCGCGTCATAAAACGCCAGAACAGATCAATGATATCGCTCAGGGCCATGTCTGGACCGGCAGTGATGCTAAAGCCAATGGCCTGGTGGATGCGTTGGGTGATTTTGACGATGCCGTGGCGAAAGCGGCTGAGTTGGCAAAAGTCGCCAAGCCGCAGCTTAGCTGGTATCAGGACGACCCCGGCATGATTGACCTGCTGCTAAATCAGATGAATGCCTCTGCACAAGCGATGCTGCCAGCAGCACTGAAGGTGTGGCTGCCCGCGCCGATGCTGGACGTAATGAGTGCAGTGAAAGATCAGCCTGGCCTGATGAACAATCTTAATGATCCGCAAAATCGCTACGCCTTCTGCCTGAACTGCGGCAACGTACGCTAATCTTTACAGCCCGGCCGCTGGTCGGGCTGCTTTTCGCTGTTAATCCCCTTATACTGCGCGTTTTACGGCAAGTCTGAGTTCTTCCATGCAAAAGAAAAATATCTATGTAGCCTACACGGGCGGTACCATCGGTATGCAGCGCTCCGCGCACGGCTACATTCCGGTTTCCGGCCACCTGCAGCAGCAACTGGCCAACATGCCAGAATTCCATCGGCCTGAGATGCCGAATTTCACCATCCACGAATATCAGCCTCTGATGGATTCGTCAGACATGACGCCATTGGATTGGCAATCGATTGCTGATGACATTAAACAGAATTACGACAGCTATGATGGTTTTGTCATTCTGCACGGCACCGACACCATGGCATTCACTGCCTCGGCGCTGTCATTCATGCTGGAAAACCTGGCGAAGCCGGTAATCGTAACCGGCTCGCAGATTCCACTGGCAGAATTGCGCTCAGATGGTCAGCAGAATTTACTCAATTCGTTGTACGTGGCCGCTAATTATCCGATCAATGAAGTGGCGTTGTTCTTTAACAACACGCTGTTCCGTGGCAATCGCACCACCAAAGCCCATGCCGACGGCTTCAACGCCTTCGCTTCACCGAATCTCCCTCCTTTGCTGGAAGCCGGTATTCACATTCGTAAACTCAATACGCCGCCGGCACCACAGGGCCGTGGCGAGTTGATTGTGCATCCGATTACCCCACAACCGATTGGCGTGGTTACCATTTACCCCGGGATCTCTGCCGATGTGGTGCGTAACTTCTTGCGCCAGCCGGTGAAAGCACTGATTCTGCGCTCTTATGGTGTCGGCAACGCGCCGCAAAATGCAGAATTCCTGGCTGAACTGCAGCAGGCGAGCGAACGTGGGATTGTGGTGGTGAATCTGACGCAATGCATGTCCGGAAAAGTGAATATGGGGGGCTATGCCACCGGTAATGCGCTGGAACATGCGGGGGTGATCAGCGGTTTTGACCTTACCGTTGAGGCTACATTAACAAAACTGCACTTTTTGTTGAGCCAAAACCTCACCAACCCGGAAATTCGTGCCAGAATGCAACAGAATTTACGCGGCGAACTGACCGACGACTGATACGGAGCGAGATGTAATGAAGCGGGCATTGATAATCATCGATATTCAGAACGATTTTTGCCCCGGCGGCCCAATGGCGGTGCGCGAAGGCGACCAAACGGTTGCCGTTGCCAATCGCTACGCACGCGAGTTCCGCGATCGGGGAGAATGTGTAGTGGCATTGCAAGACTGGCATCCGGCAGATCATGGCAGCTTCGCCTCCGTCTCTGGCGAACCAGTGTATACCCTGGGTGAATTGAACGGTCTGGCGCAGATTTGGTGGCCCGATCATGGAGTCGAGAACTCAGTGGGGGCGGATTTCCACCCAGAACTGGACCGCACACTGATTGATGCGGTGTTCCATAAAGGGGGCGACGCGGATGTGGACAGCTACAGTGCTTTCTTCGATAACGGCCATCGCCGCAAAACGGAGCTAGACAGTTGGCTGCGTGAACGCGACATCAGCGACCTGGTGATGCTGGGGCTCGCTACCGACTATTGCGTCAAATACAGCGTGCTGGATGCGCTGGAGCTGGGCTACAACGTTGAAGTGGTGAAAGAGGGTTGCCGCGGCGTCAACCTGAATCCTGATGATAGCGATATTGCCATCGAACAGATGCAAGCTCAGGGTGCGGTAATAATCTGAAAATGAGGGCTGGTGAAAACCAGCCCTTTTGCGTTTTAGTGCAGGTTAATGCGCGTGATGTCCGGCTCGATACCGAACTCTTCCTTAAGCTGCTTTTTCGACTTCATCACCATCTCCCCCCCTTTGCCAATGGTCATATGCTGCGGGTCGTCGTTGTGACGCGCCTGCCACAGCATCACCAGCTGCAGGCAATTATCGCGCTGCTCTTGCGTCAGCGCGACACCGTCCGGCCATTTACCGGTTTCCACTGCGGTGGCGAGCCGCTCGTAGACTTCCGGCGTCATCGCCGCCAGCATGGCTTCCAGTTCTTGCTTCATGCTCAGCCCTCTTGTTGCTTGCCCTGCTCATCGGTAAAGCTCAATGAGGCAGAGTTAACGCAGTAGCGCTCACCGGTAGGCTGCGGGCCATCCGGGAAGACGTGGCCGAGATGCGCATCGCAATTGCCACAGCGAATTTCCACGCGGTGCATGCCGTGGGAATCATCTTCCAGATAACGAATCGCTTCGTCGCTGTAAGGCTGGTAAAAGCTCGGCCAGCCGCAGCCTGGATCATATTTAGAGTCGGAGAGGAACAGCGGTGAATTGCACACTAAACAGTGGTAGATGCCCTCCTGCTTGTTATGCAGTAATGCGCCACTGAAAGGAGGTTCCGTGCCGCGATGCTGTGTGACATAGCGTTGCATCTCAGAAAGCTGCGCGATTTTTGCCTCGGGTGCGGTGTCTTTAGCCATTTTGAGTTCCGGAGTGTCATTCTGTAAAAATCGACTAGTATTCTAACAAACGAACAACATCATCATGGTCTTTTTTCGTGCGAACCCGTTCGCCACGACTGCCACAGCGCAAAATTGTGACGTCGATCACCCTTTGCAAAAGTCATCCCTTTTCGGTCGGTATTCGGCGTAACATAGGCGCGCAATAAGGGTGCTGCGTAAGCGATTGCGCAACCAATTATTCCTGGCGTTGGAATTGACCTGTCGCAACAATTGACACGATTCCGCTTGACGCCTGGTAAGGTTTTTGTAATTTTACAGCCAACCTTTTATTCACTAACAAATAGCTGGTGGAATATATGACTATCAAAGTAGGTATCAACGGTTTTGGCCGTATCGGTCGCATCGTTTTCCGTGCTGCACAGCAGCGTTCTGACATCGAAATCGTCGCGATCAACGACCTGCTCGACGCCGATTACATGGCTTACATGCTGAAGTATGACTCTACGCACGGTCGTTTCGACGGCACCGTAGAAGTGAAAGACGGCGCGCTGATTGTTAACGGTAAGAAAATCCGTGTTACCGCTGAGAAAGACCCGGCTAACCTGAAATGGGACGAAGTGGGTGTTGACGTTGTTGCAGAAGCAACCGGTATCTTCCTGACCGACGAAACCGCCCGCAAACACATTCAGGCTGGTGCGAAGAAAGTGGTTCTGACCGGTCCTTCTAAAGATGCGACCCCAATGTTCGTTCGTGGCGCTAACTTTGAAAAATATGCTGGCCAGGATATCGTTTCTAACGCCTCTTGCACCACTAACTGCCTGGCACCACTGGCTAAAGTGATCAACGACCACTTCGGTATCGTTGAAGGTCTGATGACCACTGTTCACGCCACCACCGCTACGCAGAAAACCGTTGATGGCCCGTCTCACAAAGACTGGCGCGGCGGCCGCGGCGCAG
>NZ_DAMDQC010000186.1:0-7865 GCF_032082325.1 Pantoea sp. CTOTU50773
GGCTTACCGTGAATCTGTGCTGCCTAAAGCGGTGGCCGCGCGTGTGGCGATCGAAGCCGGTATCGCCGATTACTGGTTCAAGTACACCGGTCTGCACGGCGCGATTGTCGGCATGACCACTTTCGGCGAATCCGCGCCAGCGGAGCTGCTGTTCAAAGAGTTTGGTTTCACCGTGGAAAACGTGGTTCAAACGGCGAAATCGATTCTGTAAATGGTCAACGCCAGAAATGGCGTGCGCCTGGCTACATAAGATGTGAGATGCCTCCAGGGGCGGCAAGAATGCCGCCCTTTTTCAGCCATTTCAACACAGCACTGATTTCCCGCTCGACGTGACATCATCAATGGCCTCCTCTGGTTGCAGGATGCGCACCTGACTCAACACGAAAATCACTCCGCTTATCTTTGCATCCGAATCAGCGTATTCTGTCCTCCGCTTGCCCTTTTCTCACGGAACTGGAGGAAACATGTCCACCTTACGTTTGCTGATCTCTGATTCACACGATCCCTGGTTTAACCTCGCGGTGGAAGAGTGCATCTTCCGTCAGATGCCCACCACGCAGCGCGTATTGTTCTTATGGCAGAACGCTGAAACGGTGGTGATTGGCCGCGCGCAAAACCCGTGGAAAGAGTGCAACACGCGTCGGATGGCGGAAGATGGCATCAAACTGGCGCGACGCAGCAGCGGCGGCGGTGCGGTGTTTCATGATTTGGGCAACGCCTGTTTCACCTTTATGGCCGGTAAACCGGAGTATGACAAAACCGTCTCGACGGCGATTATTTTGCAGGCGCTTGAGAAGCTGGGTATGCGCGCCGAAGCCTCCGGTCGCAATGACATCGTGGTCAATGTGAATGGCGATATGCGTAAGATTTCCGGTTCCGCCTATCGTGAAACGCCGGATCGCGGTTTTCACCACGGCACTTTCCTGATGAGCGCCGATCTGTCGCGCCTTGCCGATTACCTCAACCCGGACATCAAAAAGCTTCAGGCCAAAGGGATCACCTCGGTGCGTTCCCGCGTGGCGAACATCGCGGATTTTATTCCTGATATCCGGTTTGCAGACATCCGTCGTGAGGTGATTGCGGCTTACTTCGCGCATTACCATGAAACCTGCGAGCCCGAGTTTATTTCACCGGAAGCCCTGCCTGACCTTCCCGGCTTTAAGGCGCAGTTCGCCCGCCAGAGCAGCTGGGAGTGGAATTTTGGTCAGGCGCCTGATTTCTCACATCTGCTGCAGGAACGTTTTGTCTGGGGTGGCGTTGAGATTCACTTTGACGTTGAGCGTGGCACCATTACCCGCAGTCAAATTTTCACCGATAGCCTCAATCCCGCACCGCTAGAAACGCTGGCGATGCAGTTGCACGGTGTGGCGTATCGACCGGAGTCACTGCAGGCTGAAATGCAGAAACTGATTGCGGCGTTTCCGGAACAGCAGAAGGAACTCACCGAACTAACAAACTGGCTGGTGAACAGCATCAGATAAGGTGGCGCTGCACCAGCGCCTCAATGAGTCCCTGCAGTTCCTTTACGCCATCCAGCTGCCGGATATCGCCACACACTACAGCGTTTGAGAGGGCGTCTGCCGCGCCCAGTAAACCCCACAGGCTGGATTGCGGCAGCTTCGCCTCAGCAAACCACAGACGTAACTTCGCCATGAAATCGAGTTGGTATTTGCGCTTCACTTCAGCCAGTTCTGGCGAGCTATTGAGTGCTGACAGCACATCGGGAATTTCGCGCCCTTGTGTCAGTACACAGTTCACGTAACAAGCGGCTACCGTGCTGGCGCGTTCTGCCAGATCGTCTCCCGCTTTTGCCATCGCCGCGTCAATGACAGCGTTTTGCCGCACATCGAAGTCCTCATACAGCGCAGCGAGCAAACCGTGGCGAGTGCCAAAATGCTCATACACCACAGGCTTGCTGACACCCGCTTCAATGGCCACTCGCCCAAGAGTAAGGGCATCGCTGCCCTGCTCTCGCACCAGATTCCACGCTGTGTTCATCAGCTGCTCGCGGCGGGCGTCAAAGGTCATACGCTGGCGCGTTGGTGAGTTCATGCAGGTTCCTTCAAAGTGAAAAGTCGCTGCCCCAGTTGCCGGGCAAGCGCGTAATGCGCATCAGGATAACCCTCATCGGACGGCAACAACAGTTCGCTGGTGACTACCGGCGCGCCGCAATAACCAAATATTCCCTCATCGATCTGATTGCGCATACTGCTGAAATAGCCGCGACGCAGGTAAGTGCGCGTATTCGCCGCACCCAGTGCCAGCAGATGCACCTGCAGATGACCTAACTTTTTGATGACCTTTTCGCCGGTGTCGTCGTACGCCCAGCCCTGGGTAAACACGCGGTCAATCCACCCTTTTAACTGTGCCGGGAAAGACCACCAGTAAATCGGATACACCAATACCAACGCATCGGCACGATTGAGACGCTGCTGTTCGGCCAATACATCCTGAGGCGAAACGGTTCCCGATTTGAACTGTTCGACATCCGCCTGATTGAAGCGTGGATCAAAGTGCTCAGCCGCTAAATCGGCGATTTCAACACTGTGTTGGCCGCTCGCTGAAATGCCTTTAACCAGCTGTTCAACCACAGCATGGGTGTGTGAGTGATGGTCTGGATGAGCTGTAACGATAAGCGTGTGCATGGGGTTAACCTCCGACAATGATTGACCTACCATTGGTAACTTACTGGTGGTAGGTTGTCAATTGTTCGTTTGCTGTGTGAGTTCAGTGTGTAATACCGTTTGGTGGGAATGGTGGGTGCTCAGGTGATGACGCAATCTGGAGCCACGGTGGGTTTCGTCTAAACGGGCACCATATGAATGGCGGTAGCGCCTCTGATGCTGCAAGGGCTATCCGCAGCGCTGAGGCTTTTACGTTGGGCCAGGAGATCCACGCAGGGATGCGTGGATCAGTTCGGGGCCGGCCAGGGATGGTCGATCCCCGAACGTTCCGTCGGCACGACGTGTAAGCCGAGGGCACCGCGTCAGCGGCGCGAGGACTGCCCGGCAGCAGCAGAGGTGCTACGGCCCGCACTAGCGCACATAAAAAGCTGCCATTGATTTAACTGTGGCAGCCTGCACTCACACAAACGTGACGCCGTCACTCACCAAAAATGCAATCACTGTCGCGTCACGCTCGCCTTGGACTGCAGGCAATGCGCCCTGCTCGCTGATAGAATCCCCCTGCAACAGCCGCTCCTCGCCAACAGTCACAATGCCATCCAGCAAGGTCAGCCATGTTGAGTAACCGGCAAGATGTGGCACCTCAACCTGTGCGCCCCGCTCCACTTTCAGATCATAAATAAACACCTCCTGACCCAACGGCAGCGGTGCGTCGCTAGTTTCGGGTCCCGCCAGCAATGTCCAGGCGTTGAGCGGCACCCCATCAGCGCGAGTAAAATCCAGGGTGCGTGGTGCACCGCCGCTTTTGGCCGGACGGATATAAGCCTGCAACATCTCGGTTTCAACAAAAGGCGCAGACTCTTCATAACGCACGCCACTTCCTGCACTCACCACCATGGCGCGTTTGGCATTCAGCGCGGTTTTGTCGCCATTTTCAGCAAGGTGCTGCGCCGAACCACGCCAGACGTAGCTGAAAATCTCTTCGTCCTGACGGCTGTGCATCGGAATACGCGCATCCATTTTCAACGACATCTGATCAATAATCGTCAGCGGGCCAAAAGCCTCGCCAGGCCGTTGCCGGCGGATGGTAAAGGGACCGTATTCAAACAGTTGGTCACGCTGGGCACGCATTACGTTCATAATTTGCTCCTCAAAATGTGGCTATGCTCATCATGATAGCGACAAGAAAATCCCTGAACAGGTGTGCAATTTGCTCACTTAAGTCAAAATTTTTGAATATTGATAACTAACAGCAATAATAAGAAAAAGAAACAATCTAAAGAACGCAACTATTTAGCATTCAGGATTAGTCAGGCTGCTTGTTTTTGCGTAAAATACGCTTTTCCGTGATGAGTAAATAACATGAATCGCAGCGAACAGATTCTTGATGCAGCTGAACAGTGCATGCGCCTAAAAGGGTTTCATCAAACGTCTATTCAGAATATTGCCAGCCAGGCAAATGTTAGCATTGGTTTAATTTATAAATATTATAAAAACAAAGATGCCATTATCGAAGCGCTGGTGACCAATGTGGTGCAACGCATGATCGCATTATTAAACGCTGATTTTGAACGAATTGCCCATGCGGGAGGCGTCACGCATTCGGTGCAGGACATTGTGCCGCCCGAAGTTGAGCACAGTATTGTCTTGTTGATGGAAGTCTCATCTGAAGCCACACGTAACGAGCGTATTCGTCAGATAATGAATGATGCGTGGTTGGTATTAAAAAACAACTTTATTGCTCAGGAGCAGACGCTCAATCCGGCGCTGAAAGCCTACGTCATCAACACCCGACTGCATATCATCTCTCTGGTGATTGATGGGATGATCATTCGCCGTTGCATGAAACAACGTGACGTGCCCGACGGATTTATGCCCTTTTTTGATGCCATCACGCGTGACATCAATCAGCATGATATGGCCTGAAATCAGCCAAACAAATGATGTGTGAGAATGCCATTAATCCTGCCCTGTTCGTGATGATCCAGGTTCTTATCACCAAATGCGCGGCAGGCAACACCGTCTACCATCATTAACAAAAATTGGATACGCTCATTACGCTGCTGTGGACTCACTTGAGCATACTGGCGGCTAAACGCTTTTTCCAAATCAGCAATCAATAGCTGTTCTTCTTGTGCCAAAACTTCCCGCACAGATTGATTACGCGACGCTTCCGAATACATCTCCAGTAATAAGCAGCGGTCCTGATAGGGCCAGTCCTGCCAAAATGGCGATTCCGCATCAATAATATCGCGGGTGCTGCTTTGCTTCGGCAGATTATCTTGTAAAAAAACACGCCAACTCGTGGCGATACTTTTAATCGTTTCACTGACGATGAATTCTTTGCTCTCGAAATAACGATATATCTGCCCTGCACCCAAACCTGATTCCCGGCTTATATCAGCCATGCTCGCCCCGTGAAAACCGGAGCGACTAAAACATATTTTTGCAGCGGCAATAATTATTTGCTGTCGCTGTCGCACGAAGGCGTCATTCTCTGATTTGCTCAACATAACTCCTAAAAGTGGCCGGCGCGTTATTATTGTTTTTTCCTATCATACGCGAAGGGATTTATAGCCGATATGCTGGCTATAAATCCGGTTACATTTTTCCCCAGGTCGCTAACGCATCGACCCGGGGCGATCATCACAGTTTCAGTTCAGATTCTTTCAACGCAGTACCACCACCCATCACTTTGTAGAAAGTATTGAGGTTCTGGTAGTAAGCCTGCTCAACGCTCACCAGGCTGGTGCGTGCTGTATACAGCGTGCGCTGTGCAGTTAACGCATTCAGATAGGTATCCACACCATTTTGATAGCGCAGATCTGCCAGGTGGTAATAGGTTTGCGAAGCAGCAACATTATTACGCTGACTGGTCAGCTGATCGTTGATGGTGCCGCGTCGTGCCAACGCATCGGCCACTTCTGAGAACGCCGTTTGGACCGCCTTCTCATACACCGCCACGTAATACTCTTTCTGCGCTTTGGTGTAGTTGAGGTAGGAAACGTTGTAGCCGCCTTTGAAAATCGGCAGCGAGATACTTGGGGCAAACGACCAGATTCCCGCACCGTTCTTGAACAGCGAAGACAAATCTGAACTGCCCACCCCACCGCTGGCGGTGAGGGAGATGCTTGGGAAGAAGTTAGCGCGTGCCGCCCCGATATTGGCATTAGCGGCTTTTAAGTTGTGCTCTGCCTGCAACACGTCCGGGCGATTATTCAGTGCATCCGATGACACGCCAGCAGGTACGGCTTTCAATGCATCGCCAATGGACTCAATGCTTTCAGGCAACAAATTATCTGGCACGCTTTTGCCTACCACCAGATCCAGCGCGTTTTTATCCTGCGCCACGCTGGTGGTGTAACTGGCCACATCCGCCTGAGCAGATTGATAAGTGGTCTCTGCTGACGCGACATCCACCATCGAATCCACACCGTTCTCCAGACGCTTGCGCGTCACTTCCAGTGACTGACGCGCACTCTCTGCCGTCTCTTTAGCGATCGCCAGATTGCTGCGATCGGCGGCCAGCTGCAGCCAGTAATCCACGGTGTTATACAGCACCGTCAGGCGCGTACTGCGGGCGCCCTCCAGCGTGCCGAGATAAGTTTCATACTGCTGGCGCGACAGACTCTGGTTCTTGCCAAACAGATCCAATTCAAACGAGCTGACGCTGCCCTCGGCTGAATAGGTATTGCTGAGCGCAGTTTGATTTCCCTCCCCGGTTAGCGCGCGTGAACGTGTGCCGCTCACGCCAGCGCTCAGGCTGGGGAACAAATCGGCACGCTGCTCACCATACTGAGCATGAGCCGATTTCACACTGGCGACCGCTTCACGCAGATCGCGGCTGCTGTCCAGCGCCATCGTCACCACCTGGCGCAGCTTCGCATCCAGCACATAATCCTGCCAGCTGATATCACGATAGTTAGCCGGTGTGCCTTGTAACGTCCGATAGGCATCGCCGGTGGGCGCGGTGGTATTCACCGCATCCTTTGGCCGATCGTAATGCGGATCGAGAGATACGCAACCCGCAAGGAAACACGGCAAAAACACCATTAAAAGTTTTGCAGACATATTACTCCTCCGCCTTCACAGCAGATTCGGTTGACTGTGCATCGTCATGCGGAATCGCCGGGAAAACGCGACGGACCAGAACAAAGAACAGCGGTACAAAGAAGATGGCCAGCAAGGTCGCGGTCAGGGTGCCGCCGATAATGCCGGTGCCGATAGCGATACGGCTGTTCGCCCCCGCACCGGTGGAAATCGCCAATGGCAGTACCCCAGCGGTAAACGCCAGCGAAGTCATGATGATCGGACGCAAACGCATGGTGGCGGCATGCACCGCGGCTTTCACCAGGTTCTCACCCTTGCGATAGTTCTCCTCAGCGAATTCCACGATCAAAATCGCGTTCTTGGCCGAGAGACCAATGATGGTCAATAACGCTACCTGGAAATAGACGTCGTTTTCCAGACCGCGTAGCGTAATGGCCAGCAAGGAACCGATGACGCCCAACGGCACCACCATCATCACCGAGAACGGCACTGACCAACTTTCATACAGCGCGGCCAGACACAGGAACACCACAATCAGGGAGATGCCATACAACGACATTGCCTGGTTGCCGGAGAGTTTTTCCTGATAAGAGAGGCCGCTCCATGCATAGGTGGTACCGGTTGGCAGTTTGGCCGCCAGTTTTTCCATAGCGGTGATGGCATCGCCGGAACTCTTGCCCGATGCTGAAGATCCTTCAATCTCATAGGAAGCCAGGCCGTTATAACGTGACAGCACATCTGGACCGTAAGCCCATTTTGAGGAGGCGAATGACGAGAACGGCACCATAGTGGTGTTGCTGCTGCTATCCGTTCCGCGCACGTACCATTGATCGATATCTTCAGGCTTACTGCGGAATTGCTGATCGCCCTGCATGTAAACCTTCTTCACGCGACCGCGGTCGGTGAAGTCGTTGACGTAACTGCCGCCAATCGCTGCACTCAAGGTGGTATTGATGTCACTGATGGTCAGGCCCAGTGACTGCGCTTTGGCATCATCAATACTCACATCCAGCTGAGGCAAATCGGGTAACGAGTTGGCACGCACCGCGCTCAACACCGGATCCTGATTGGCTTCAGCGATCAGCTGGTTACGCATCTTCAGCAGTTGGTCACGATCGGTTGAGCCGCGTGCTTGCAGTTCAAAAGTAAAGCCGTTGGACTGGCCAAATCCCGAGACTGCAGGCGGTGACA
>NZ_DAMDQC010000187.1:0-7800 GCF_032082325.1 Pantoea sp. CTOTU50773
TTGCCACAGCAATTCGCCGGTGGTGCTGTCGTAAGCGCGGAAGAAGTTATCCGCGGTTGCGCCATGGAACACCAGGTCACCCGCTGTCAGCAATGGACCACCGTGTGCCACCATGCCCATCGGGAAGCCGATTGGGAAGCGGCCCGGCAGGAAGCTGGTTTTCAGGTTTTTGGTGACACCCACACGGCGCAACCACTCGGTTTTCCCGGTTTTCAGGTCTACGCCCACCATACGACCCCACGGCGGTGCGATACACGGAATGCCGAGGCCAGAGGCCAGCTGCTGAATGTGAATCGCGTAGTCACCCTGGAAGTTTTCATTCCAGTATGGCTGACCATCTTTGGTGAACAGACGCTGCGTTTCGGTCTGCGGCGTACGCCTGATCAGGTTGTATTTGTAAGCCAGGCGCACAGGCGCGGCAATCAGCATCTGACGCTGCGGATCAACCGCCACAGAACCCCAGTTGAACACGCCAATGTTACCCGGGAAGATCAGCGAACCGGCTTCAGTAGCTGGCGTCCATGGGTTGCCATCATAACGCAGCGAACGGAAGTCCATGCGGCATGACATCTGGTCAAACGGCGTGATGCCCCACATTGATTTCTCAGTCAGCGGGTCTGGAATAAAGTTCAGGCTTGATACCGGCTGTGTCGCGGCAAACTTCTCACCCGGCACACCGCCTTCAGTGGAAACCTTCACCTGATTAACCGGATACACGGGCTGACCGGTCAGGCGATTCAAGACAAACAGGTTGCCGGTTTTAGTTGGCAGGATCACCACAGGCTGTTTCTGGCCTTGATAATCGATATCCAGCAATGACGGCTGTGATGGGTTATCGCGGTCCCACAGATCGTGGTTCGAACTCTGATAACGCCATTTGAACGCACCGGTTTGCAGATCCAGCGCCACTAACGCATCGCGGAACTTCTCGGTGTTGCTGTTGGCATCACGTTCGATACCCACTTCATCCGGTGACGCGTTACCAAACGGCACGTAAACCAGACCATTTTTCAGGTCAGCGCTCAGCGTACCCCAGGCGACTGGCGTATCTTGCGGGTAGTTTTGTCCCGCAGCGATCGGCGCCGTATTTTCTGGGTTCGATGGATCAAAGTTCCACACCAGACGACCGGTTTCAGCGTCATAAGCACGAATCACACCTGACGGGTTACCACTGTTGAAGCCGTTGTCCATCACGGAACCACCGACAATCACCAGCTTGCCGGCCACCAGCGGTGCGGCGGTTTGCATCAACGCATGTGGACGTACTTCACCCATGTTGGCATGCAGATCCACCACACCATTGGTGCCGAAATCAGCACAAGGTTTGCCGGTATCGGCATCCAGTGCAATCAGCTGTGCATCGGTGGTGGCGTTGAAGATACGCTTACGGCAGATGGCCGGCGCTGCAGCAGAATCCTGCGCAGCAACCGGGCTTTGCTCGTAATAGCTCACGCCACGGCAGGTCTGGTGCTGCTGCAGGTAAGAACGATCTTTATTCGGCGTGTACTTCCACTTCACTGCACCGGTTTCGGGATCAAGTGCGTGCACTTCGTTATGCGGCGTACAGAAATACAGCATGCCGTTGGCTTTCACCGGCGTCGCTTCGAAGGTGTATTCGCTGGCATCCGCATCCTGACGCAGGTCACCAGTGTGGTAAGTCCAGGCCACTTCGAGGTTTTGCACGTTTTCTTTGGTGATTTGATTCAGTGAAGAGAAACGCTGGCCATCAGTGGTGCCGCCGTACGCGGTCCAGTCGTTAGCGGCGCCCTGCTCGCTAGCTTGTTCACGCGCATTGCTAATCGTGCCCGCCTGCGGTAACGGATCGTAGAAGCACAGACCGATCACCACCACAATCATCACGATCACCGTGCCACCCAGGAAGGTGTGGAAGCGGCGTTCGCCTTGATACAGCGGTTTCACCACCCACGGCATCGCCAGCCACAGGCCAATCACGCCAAACAGGTCGCCGCGTGGGATCCACTGCCATTTATCAAAGCCCACTTCCCAGATAATCCAGGCCAGGGTAATCCACATCAAAACCGCATACAGCGCCAGTGCACTACGCTGGTTTCTGAACAGTAAAATGGCGGTGATCAGTAAGCCCACCGCCATCAATGCATAGAACGCGCTGCCGCCCAGCATCAGCAACTTACCACCCATATAGAGCAACGCTAATGCCAGAATCGCCAGCACGATACTGGTTAATTTGTTAACCATGCCAATCCCTCAACGTTTTTCATCAATTACCACCCAAAATAAATCTACATAAACTCAACAGAATTTTAACTTACGTTATCGAACAGTAAAAACCCGTTGCTGAGTGTGTCGTTAGCTCCGCTTATGAATGTAGCCGGGCTAATGACTGACAAATCAGGCAGCCTTCAATCTGTGACTGAAATCACGTTTTATTTTTCGTTGTGATAATTAATCATTAGTGAGGATAAATCGCATTTTTTGATAACGTGAGTTGCGAAATCTTTCACCCTTCGTGGATTTTGCGCTCATTGCATATCGTTGCGCGGATTTGTTACTACGCCTGCTGTAGCGGAAAACTTACGCTGTTTTCTTTTTTCTCAGGGAAACATCATGAAACTCACGTTTATCGCCAGCGCATTGTTGGCCGCCACCTTCACCACTTATGCCGCCAATACCGAACTCGTGGTCGGCGACCAAAAGGGGAACGCCCGCGCCGTGATGTCAGCAGCCGGTGAACTCACCAATGTGCCTTATGAAATCAAATGGTACGAATTCCCTAACGCCGCGCCGCTGCTGGAATCACTCAATTCTCAGCATCTGGATGCCGGATTAGTCGGTGATGGTCCGCTGGCTTTTGCCGTGGCGGCTGGGGCTAAAATCCGCGCTATTCAGGCCTCACAATATTTGGGTAACGGGCTGCTTGTTAAAAAGGATAGCGCCGTCCATACCATTGCCGACCTCAAAGGCAAAAAGGTGGCCACGGTGAAAGGTTCATCGGGTCAGAACATGGTGCTCAAAGCGCTGCACCAGGCCGGTTTGCCTGATGACAGCGTTAACTTTGTTTTCACCACGCCTGCTGAGGCGACATTGGCATTGGATAACGGTGCCGTGGATGCGGTGGCGACATGGGAACCGTATGTCTCTTTTGCGGTGGCTCAGTCAGGTGATCGCATCGCCATTGACGGCAAGGAGGCACCGGTCTCCAACTATCTGGTGGCGACCGATAGCGCTATCAGCAATAAACGTGCAGAGCTGGCTGATTTCCGACAGCGTCTGATTCGCGCTCGCGCCTGGGGCGTGGCTCATCCGCAAGAGTATGCCAATGGCATCGCGTCTTTACTGCGTCTGCCAGATGCCGTCGCCTTGAGTAAAGTTCAGCGTGAAAACAACGCCCCGGTGGAAGACTACACGCTGGTGGCGCAGCGCCAGCAGGCAGCCATAGACACTTTCGCACGCAGCGGGTTAATTAAACCCGGCTTGCAGGCGAGCAGCCTGGTCGATGCGTCATTCTTTGCCAAAGCAGGAGCCACTAAACCATGATGAACCTGGCGCTGTACCTCGACTCAGGCATTCATCAGGGTGGCTGGCGTCATCCGCAAGCCGCCACGACCGGTGGCCGCAACTGGCCGCTGTACCGCAAAATTGCCCAACGCGCTGAAGCGGCAAAACTCGATATGATCTTTGTTGCGGATAAGCTGGCGATTGATGATGTGTATGGCGGACATCTGGCGCATACCGTGCAGCATCGCCAGGTGGGCTGGTCTGAGCCGCTCACCTTGCTGGCCGCGCTGGCGGCGGTCACCGATCGTATTGGCTTAGGCGGCACCGTCTCATCCTCCTATTCCGAGCCCTATACCACCGCGCGACAGCTGGCCAACATCGATCACATCAGCGGTGGGCGCGCCGCGTGGAATGTGGTGACTTCATTAACCCATGCCGAAGCACGTAATTTTGGCCGCAGCCAACACTTCAGCCATGAGGATCGCTATCGCCGCGCGGCAGAGTTCATCGACGTGATGAAAGCGCTCTGGGACAGCTTCGAAGAGGATGCGTTGGTGGTGGAAAAAAGCAGCGCACGCTTTGCCGATCCGGCACGTTTCCACCGCTTCGACCATCAGGGCGAGTCATTCGAGGTACAAGGACCGTTGAACCTGCCCCGTCCACCGCAAGGGCATCCGGTAGTGATACAGACTGGTGTTTCTGAGGCATTTATTGACCTGGCGGCCCAACACGCGGAGGTGCTGTTTGTCGTGCAACCTAACCGGGAACGCGCACAGCAGTTCTACCAAACGATCAAGGAGCGTGCGCAGCACTATCAGCGACAGCCAGATCAGCTGCGAATCATGCCGGGATTAGTGCCGATTGTCGGCCACAGCGAGCAGGATGCACGCGACCGCGCTGAACACCTCAAATCACTGATCACCGTGGAATCCGGGCTCAGTTTTGTTTCTGCCAGCATGAACATCGATCTATCACAGTATCCGGTGGATGGACCGGTGCCCGACTTGCGCGAGCAAATTACCGGCAGTAAAGGACGTTTTCAGTATGTGATTGCTAACGCCATAGAGCAGAAACTCACTCTGGGGGAGATGGCCAAACGCTATGCGGAGAGCTTGTCGTTCCCTTCACCGACTGGCACGGCGGATCAAATCGCGCAACAGATGATTGACTGGTATCAACATCAAGCCTGCGATGGGTTTGTGATTCTCCCCACCTACATTGATGAAAATGAAGATCTCTTCCTCAGCCAGGTGGTACCACGTTTGCAGGATGCGGGCGTGTTTCATCAGGATTATGCAGCGGGCAAGCTGCGCGAACGTTTAGGCCTCGTGAAACCAGCTAATCGCTTTCATTGATGGATTTTGATCATCGCAAGTAATCGCAAAATGTGGGTGTTTTGAGATTGCTTGCGATCATGAGTAGTTAACAGATGACTGGATGTCGCTCAGAGGTCATTTATACCCTTCGCACTATAAAAGAACGCTTATGTGATCATGCTGGTGCAGACAGACATACAACGGGCGTCCTGATGGTCGCCCTTGCTACAGAAAGGCCTTACCTTGTATATCCGCGCTAATTGTTAGCAGCCTTACCATTCTGGCATCAGCTTTGCTTAATGAATCCTGTGTTCTATTTCAGGAGTCGCGCTATGCAAGCATCCTCTACTCGCTACACTATTTTTTCACTGCTGTTTCTCATCGCGCTGATCAACTACGTTGATCGCGGCGCACTCTCGTTTGCTGCTAACGCTATCTCTCAGGAATTTCACTTCACCAAAGTTCAACTGGGTGCGGTATTGGGCTATTTCGGTTTTGGCTACCTGTTCGGCTCGCTGTGTGGCGGTTTTCTCGCTGATAGATTGGGCACCAAAAAAGTGTGGTTGATGGCGGGGATTCTTTGGTCCTTGCTGGAAATTGGCACCGCATGGGCCGGTGAAGTCGGCATGGCGCTGTTTAGTGGTTCAGCCATTATGGGATTTGCTGCATTGCGTATCCTGTTTGGTTTTTCCGAAGGCCCGGCCTATGCGTTGATGAATAAAACCATTGCCCACTGGGCCCCGGATAATGAACGCGGTTTTGCGCTGAGCATCGGTTTACTCAGCACTCAGGTAGGTTCACTGCTGACCGCACCCATTGCCGTGGGTTTGCTGCTGTTAACCAACGACTGGCGCATGATGTTTATCCTGCTCGGCGCTTTCTCGCTGCTGGCGATGTTGCTGTTTGCACGCAACTTTACCGACACACCGCTGCTGCATCCCCGCGCCAATACGGCCGAACGTCAGCTGATCATCAATGGACAAAAGCCTGAAAGCCAACATGAGTGTGCACTGCCGTGGTGGCGTTTCTTTACCAGTCGCACGCTGGTGTGCAACGCACTTGGCTATTTCAGTTTTCTCTATATCACCTTTACACTGGTCACCTGGCTGCCTAAATATCTGCAAGATAACTTCCACTACGATCTACATTCGTTATGGTACGTGGCGATGATTCCGTGGAGCGGTGCCTGTTTCACTGTGTTGCTTGGCGGGCGTATAGCCGATCGTTTGCTGGCACGCTTTAACAACCTTCGCCTGGCAAGGAACGTCTTCGCAGCCGTCACGCTGTGCGCGACCGCCTGCTGTTTTATGGCGATTCCGTGGGTCAGTTCAGCGGCAGGGATCATCGCTCTGATGACGCTAGGTAACGCGCTCAATGCGCTGGTGAATAACGTGTATTGGTCGGTGGTGATTGATGTGACGCCAAAAGCTTCGGTAGGTGCTTACAGTGGCATGACGCTGGCGATAGCCAACCTTGCCTCCATCATCTCCCCGATGCTGTGCGGCTGGCTGGCGGAATATTACGGTTATAACGCCATGTTCACCGTTACCGCCTGCATTGCGTTTGGCAGCATGCTGGCGATGACGCTATTACAACCCGAGAAACGCCTGCAGGCTGATGCACCCAAAGTGGCAGCACAGCAGGCGATGTAATTTTACACCGCGTGCCGCTGGCAGAACGCAGCAATGTCTGGCGATTGGAAATCCGCCAAATGCGTCATCAGCTTCTCCAGCGGCCAGTTCCACCACGCAATCGCCTGCAACTGCGCCGCGATTTCTGGTGTGAAGCGGCCACGAATGGGTTTCGCAGGGACGCCGCCCACAATGGTGTAAGGGGCCACATCTTTGGTCACAACCGCGCCAGCCGCCAATACCGCGCCGTCACCAACGGTCACGCCCGGCAGCACAATGACGCCATGACCAATCCACACATCATTACCGATGATCACGCGGTCCTCGCGGCGATCGGCAAAGAAGCCTGCGTCACGCTGCGCCTGCGGGTCATAATATTCCGGGCAGTAGGTAAAACGATGCTGGGACGCACGATCCATCGGATGATTTGGCGCACCAATACGCACCTGATTGGCTATCGCGGTAAAGCGACCAATTTGCGCATCAGCGACACAACAGTGCTCGCCGAGGTAAGAAAAATCGCCCAATTCGCTATATTCAAGATAACTTTCGGCGAGGATCTCACATTGCTGACCAATGTGGGTTTCGCGCATACGCACGCTAGGATCGATGACGGTGTGTTGCAGTTTAGCCGGTTGGACAGCGGCAAGGGCCATAGCAAGCTCCAATGTGGTCAGAGGTCTGGATAACGAGTTGTAATAGGTCAAGCGCGAAGCACAACACTAAAGCGGCAAGATGACAGAAATGCTATCGTAGCGGCTTCGTTTGAGGCCATTTAAGGAAAGGGAATGAGAACACCGTGGTCACTGTTAGCTCTATTGTGGTCTTCTGGCCAGGCGTCAGCAGCACTGCCCGCTGATATCAAAGCAGGTGATATCGTGCAGGTGCAGTTATCACAATTGCATCCCACGCAAGCCGCGATTGGTTATCGCCAGTTGGATTACAAACTGCACCGTTACCAGGCCGATCCCAAAAAGCTGCTCGATGATTTTTGTGAAAGCATGGGGCAGAAAGGCGTAGACAAGTTCAACAGCAAATCACGCATCTCCGATCCTGACAGCTTCACCTGTAAAGCCCCGGTGGGTGCGCAGCCAGGACCGATGAAAACTGCCGTCATCGCCCCGGATAATGCGCTCTATCTCACTGATGGGCATCACACCTTCAGTAATTTCGCTGATGTTGGGGGTTTGAAAACGCTGGTACAGGTGCGCATCACCAATGATTTCCGCAGTCTGAAAACGATGAATGCGTTCTGGCAGCAAATGGAAGCCGCCCATCTGGTCTGGCTGGATACGCCTAAAGGCAAAATCACCCCGCATGACCTGCCTAAAGAGTTGGGCCGTAAACACATGCAGGATGATGAATATCGTTCGCTG
>NZ_DAMDQC010000188.1:0-7734 GCF_032082325.1 Pantoea sp. CTOTU50773
TATTTCCGTGGCGCTGTAATCCTTCTCCGCACCGGGACGTTGCAAAATGTGCAGCTCAAATACGGCAAATTCGATCTGATCGAAACGCAGCGCTTTCGCGCCATCGGGTAACAGATATTCAAGGTCTGTGCGCGTCCAGTCGAGAATCGGCATAAAGTTGTAGCAGACGGTTTTAATACCGCACTGCGCCAGATTTCGCAGAGACTGCTGGTAATGACGGATCCACTTCTGACACTCACCGCTGCCGGTTTTTATCTCTTCGTGAATCGGCACGCTTTCCACCACTGACCACACCAGCCCAGCGGCTTCCACGATGGCTTTGCGCTGCATAATTTCGTCCACCGACCACACTTCGCCGTTAGGGATGTGGTGCAGGGCGGTGACGATGCCGGTCGCGCCAGCCTGTCGTGCATCGGCAAGAGAAACGGGATCATTTGGGCCATACCAGCGCCAGGTCTGCTTCATGTTGTTACCTCTTTTAGGTCCTGAAAATGAAACCCAGGACAATTCTTATATTGGTTGACCTATTTATCGGTTAGCGCACCGCTTATGGCGTGGATTGCGCTCTCAGAGCCTAAAATTCGGCTCTTTAACGTCTGATGTCAACCTCGCAAGCCATTTTGGTTAACCAGATCACAAATGCGGCATCTGAGTGGCGACCAGGTTCCGCATCTGTGGTTCACTCCTGGCGGATGGTTAGAGATGACTCACTGAAGTCGCTCCTCAACAACAAGCAGCAATTCCTGGGCGGCAGCCAGCGATATTTCCGGTTTATCGCTTGCCCGCGCATTCACTACAGGATTTGTAAGCTCATGATGTTAAAAAAGATTGGAGAACCAGATGAACCGCAGTTTGAATCCAGGGATCGCTGCCGCTGGCAGCAAACGCACCTTCCGCAATTTGCGCTGGTGGGTATTGGTGTTGTTCTTAGCGGGCGTTACCGTCAACTACATCACGCGTAACTCATTAGGCATTCTGGCACCTGAGCTGAAAACCAGCCTGGGCATCACCACTGAACAATATTCATGGATCGTCGGTGCGTTTCAGCTGGCGTATACCTTCTTTCAACCAATTTGCGGCTGGCTGATTGATGTCATCGGCCTGAAAGTCGGCTTCCTGATTTGTGCCTCGGTCTGGGCGGTCGCCTGTCTGTTCCATGCAGGCGCGGCGAGCTGGGTACATCTTGCCATTCTGCGTTTTGTCATGGGCGGAGCGGAAGCCGCAGCCACGCCAGCCAACGCCAAAGTGATAGGCGAATGGTTCCCGAAAAAAGAGCGTCCGGTTGCAGCGGGTTGGGCCGGCGTGGGCTTCTCAATTGGCGCTATGCTGGCGCCGCCCATCATCTACTTCGCGCACGCTTCTTTCGGCTGGCAGGGCGCTTTCCTGTTTACGGGTTGCCTGGCACTGGCGTGGGTAGTGCTCTGGTGGTTGCTGTATCGCGATCCGGAAATTCATCCCAATCTGTCTGCATCGGAACTGGAATTTATTCGTCAGGATAATGAACCGCCTGCTGTCAAATTACCGTTCTTTAAAGCCCTGAAAAGCGTCTCAAAAAACAAACGTTTTTACGGTATCGCCATTCCCGCCTTTATGGCCGAACCGGCGTGGGGCGTGCTGAGTTTTTGGGTGCCGCTCTACCTGGCGAAAGATCTCGGCATGGATCTCAAACAGATCGCCATGTTCGCCTGGATGCCATTCCTCGCGGCGGATCTCGGCAGCGTCGCCAGTGGCTATCTGACGCGCCTCTACACCCGCCTGTTTGGTTTCAGACTGGTCAACTCCGTGGTTGCCAGTTCGGTCACCGGCGCTTTCCTGATGCTCTCCCTCGCATTGGTGGCGATGACCAAAGATCCCTACGTGGCGATTGCACTGATCTCGATTGGTGGTTTCGGTCACCAGATCATCTCCTGCATGCTCAGCGCGCTGGTGGTGGAGAAGTTTGATAAAGGCCAGATGGCCACCGTCAATGGCATGCGCGGTTCCTTCGCGTGGATATCCAGCTTCCTGTTCTCACTGGTAATTGGTGTCACCGCCGACAAGATTGGCTTTAACCCGTTATTTGTCGCCATGGGCTTCTTCGACCTGATTGGCGCGGTCTTCCTGATTGCATTTATTGCTGAACGTCGCGCCCAGCGCGCCTGATTAAAGTAGGTAACAATGAAAACCTTAAAGAATTGGTCACTCACGCATTCTGATCAACACCATGTTGCGTTAACCGTCGATGGGAAGTACCAGCTGAACCTATTCGTGCTGGAATCAGGCATGTTCCGTGTTTCGATTAAACGTCAGAGCGGCTATGCACTGGACCGCACCTGGAGCATAGCGCCAGACAGCGATGTGCAGTGGGAAGGGCGTCCACGTGACAGCCTGGCGGGCTTTACCCTGCCAGGGTTCACGTTGGAAGAAGAGGGCGATACGCTGGTGGTTTCCACCGATGTGCTGCGCGTGATTGTCCATCAGCCACTGGCGCTGGAGTGGCAACATCGTGATAGCGCTGGCGCCTGGCAACTGCTGACCTGCGACCGCCCAACCAGTGCCTACCTGATTAACGCGCACGGCGATGGCGTGGCGCACTACCAGCGTCGTATGAATGACGATGCCTATTACGGTCTTGGCGAGAAAACCGGTGACCTTCAACGCAATGGCAAACGTTATGAGATGCGTAACCTCGATGCGATGGGCTACAACGCCTCGTCAACCGATCCGCTGTACAAACACGTGCCGTTTACCATTACGCGCCGCAGCGATGTGAGTTTCGGTCTTTACTACGATAACCTCAGCAGCAGCTGGTTTGATCTCGGTAACGAGCTGGATAACTACCATCAGCCTTATCGCCGCTGGCAGGCGGAAAGCGGGGATATTGATTATTACCTGTTTGTTGGCAACAAAGTGTTGGATGTCACCAAGGCCTTTGTGCGCCTGACCGGTAAAACGCTGTTTGGCCCAAAATGGAGCCTCGGTTACAGCGGCTCAACCATGCACTACACCGATGCACCGGATGCACAAAATCAGCTGATGAACTTCATTCGCCTGTGCGAACAGCATGATATTCCGTGCGACTCTTTCCAATTGTCATCGGGTTATACCTCGATCAATAACAAGCGCTACGTGTTCAACTGGAACTACGACAAAGTGCCACAGCCGGAAGTGATGAGCCAGGCGTTCCACGATGCCGGTTTGCGTCTGGCTGCCAACATCAAACCTTGCCTGTTGCAGGACCATCCGCGCTACGAAGAAGTCGCGGCGCAGGGCTTGTTTATTCGCGATTCAGAAGAAGATGCGCCAGAGCGTTCAGTGTTCTGGGACGACGAGGGTTCACACCTCGATTTCACCCATCCTCAGGCGGTGGCGTGGTGGCAGGAGAACGTCACCCAACAGCTGTTGGCGAAGGGCATCGATTCGACCTGGAATGACAACAACGAATATGAAGTGTGGGACGGCGAAGCGCGTTGCCATGGCTTTGGTACGCCCATCGCCATCAAGCATATTCGCCCGGTGATGCCGTTGTTGATGATGCGTGCGTCGATGGAAGCGCAGCAGCGTTTCGCGCCAGAGAAGCGTCCTTTCCTGATCTCGCGTTCTGGCTGTGCCGGTATGCAACGCTACGTGCAGACATGGAGCGGCGATAACCGTACTAACTGGACGTCACTGCGTTACAACATCCGTATGGGCCTGGGGATGAGCTTGTCGGGTCTGTATAACGTCGGGCACGATGTCGGCGGTTTCTCAGGTGATAAGCCGGACGCTGAACTGTTTGTACGCTGGGTACAAAACGGCGTAATGCACCCGCGTTTCACCATTCACTCGTGGAATGACGATCACACGGTGAATGAGCCGTGGATGTATCCGTCGGTCACGCCTGCGATTCGTGCTGCAATCGAACTGCGTTATCGCCTGTTGCCGTATCTGTATACCTTACTGTGGCAAGCGCATGCTGATGATGAGCCGATGCTGCGTCCAACCTTCCTCGACCATGAGCAGGATAAACAGACTTTCGCCGAGTGCGATGAGTTTATGCTGGGCCGCGATTTGCTGGTGGCCAGCGTGGTGGAAGCAGGACAGCGTGAACGCAGTTTGTGGCTGCCAGATAACCAAACTGGCTGGTATGACTTCGCAACGCAACAGTGGTACAGCGGCGGTCAATGGATCACGCTGCCAGCACCGCTGGAAACCCAGCCGATGCTGGTTCGCGCCGGTGCGGCCTTGCCACTGAGCCAGCGTCTGCGTCATGTTGATGCACAAGCAGATGACCGTCGCACGCTGCAACTTTATCCATTACAGGGTAAAGGCGAGAGCAAAGGCCTGGTATTTGAAGATGACGGTGAGTCCTGGGGTTATCAGCAGGGTAATGCGCTGTGGTTAAGCTGGGAGATGCGCAGCGATGCCGAGGCAATCCACCTGAGCTTCACACGCAAAGGCGATTATCAGCCAGCATGGAAAACGCTGCAAATTGCTTTGCCAGCCGGAGAACGGCGCCAGCTTTACATTGATGGTGTCGCGGTTGCTGCGGCAGATGCGCAAGCAGTGCTGGCGGAGATAGCGAGTCACTAAGCGTCATTGTTCAGGGAGGAGTGCGCAGCAATGCGCACTCTTCAAACGCACAGCGACCTGACATCAATGTGGCCCTGTGCGTTACCCGGCTTAATCAAGCAACCCTTTGGCCCGCGCCAGTAAAAACGCGGTCACTGAAGTGGCATCGGTCACTTTACCTTCCAGCACGAGCTGCAGAAACTCGCTGATTTTCATTTTGTGTGCAGTGAGTCCGACTTCCTCGGCATCCAGATTCTGCCCTTCATAGCGTAAATCGCTGGCAAGATAGATGTGATAACCCTGCGCGGAGTATCCCTGCGCCAGTTTTTGATAGCCCACGTACTGCCAACGATCGGCAATCAATCCCGTCTCTTCCTGCAGTTCGCCTGCCGCCAGTGCTTCCGGTGTCGCACCGGGGTCCAGCTCCCAGCTGCCTTGCGGCAACTCAATGGTGCGCTCACTTATCGGATAACGATACTGTTCCACCACAAAGATGCTGTCCTGCTCCACCGGAAGGATGACGACAAAATCGTTTTTTTCGATCACCGAATAGAGACCTTCGCTGCCATCGGCACGCTGAATTTTGTCTTCCTTTAACGTCATCCAGCGGTTGCGATAGATTTCCGTTGATGCGAGGGTTTGAATTTCAGGTTTCAAAAGGGGCCTCCATGAAGTGAATCAGTGAGTCAACGATTTAAGCCTATAAACGGGGTGTCGTGACAGGTAACTAATCTGTTTTTTCCATCGCTTGTTTTAACGCATGAAGAAATACCGTCACCCGTGCTGGCAACTGGCGAGTCGTGGGGAACAATGCCCAGACACCAAGAATCTGCGGTTGAGCATCCTGTAATTCAATGGCGATGAGCTCGCCTGAAGCGAGCTCTTCACGGATGTCCCACTCAGATAACTGAGCAATGCCGCTTCCCGCCACGCACAGAGTACGCACCCCTTCCACGTTACTGCCACTGAAACGGCCTTCCACGCTTAAGCTCGAAATATGCCCATCAATGATGAAGCTCCACTGCACCACGCCTGAGAGTCGCAGGCAGTTGTGATGATGTAAGTCGTTTAATGTCTGAGGCGTGCCGAAGCGTTGAAGATAATCGGGTGAAGCACACAGCATACGCGGGTTGTTAGCGAGACGGTGAGCCACTAAACGGGAGTCACGCAGCGGTGCAATGCGGATAGCGACATCGTAGCCCAAACCTACCAGGTCGGTGACGTCATCGCTCAACTGAAACTCAATGCGTAGTTCCGGGTTGGCCTCCATCAAGGCAGGCAACAGCGGAATGATGGTGCGACGACCAAAGCCAGAAGGCGCCGTAATCCGCAGCTGGCCAGTTGCACCTTGCTGGTGTGGTGAAAACAGATTGCGTGCGCTCTGTTCGGTTTCCGCCAGCGATTTCGCATAGGGCAGAAACTCTTCTCCCTCGACGGTGAGCGCGATGGAGCGAGTCGTGCGATGCATCAGCCGCACGCCGAGATCGTCCTCCAGCGAGGCCAGCCGACGCGACACCGTCATCGGCGTAGTATTCAGCCGCCGTGCCGCCTGCGTCAGGCTGCGCGTTTGCGACACCATGAGGAAAACCTCAATATCTTTGGAGTGCATTGTAACGATTTCCGTTATACAGACGTATCATCTTCGGTCATTTTTGCCGCTAAAGCGACACACTACAATGCGCTCTGACGATAATCAGGGAACACGATGTAGCAAATGGCCGATAAAAACTTATTTCAGAGCGGGACATTAAATCGACTCGCGCTGAAAAACCGCATCATGGTGGCACCCATGACGCGTATCTCCGCCACGGTAGATGGCGTACCGGGTGACCGCATGAAGCACTATTACGAACGTTTCGCGCGGGGGGGTTTTGGCACCATCATCACCGAAGGGCTGTATATCGACGAAGCCTGGTCGCAGACGTATGCGTTTCAAGCGGGGCTGGTTAATAGCCGCCAGGTCGCAGGCTGGCGAGCCATTACTGATGGTGTGCATCAGTATGGTGGCAAGATCATTGCGCAACTGATGCACGCCGGTGCGATTTCCCAGGGCAATATTTACCGACGCGATACCCTGGCTCCCTCCGTCGTGCAACCGCGTGGAGAACAGCTGGGCTTTTATCATGGTCATGGCGACTATGCGTTGCCAGGAGAAATGAGCGAAGATCAGATTCAGCAGGCGATTGACAGTTTTGCCGAGACCGCCGCGCGCGCTATTGGCGTAGCGAGATTTGATGGCATTGAAATTCACGGTGCCAATGGCTACCTGCTCGATCAATTCTTCACGGATTACACCAATCAGCGTGGTGATCGTTGGGGCGGTGATATCGCTGCCCGCCTGTCACTGACCCTGGCGGTGATCCGCGCGGTACGCCAGCGTATAGGCCACGATGTCACTTTAGGTGTGCGTATTTCACAGGGCAAAGTGAATGATTTCCATCATAAGTGGCAGGAAGGAGAAGCGGGCGCAAAACAGGTGTTTCGCTTATTGGCCGAGTCAGGTATTGATTACCTGCATCTCACCGAATACGACGCACTACAACCCGCTTTTGCGGACAATGCGCTTTCGCTGGTACAGATAGCGCGAGAGGCAGCACCAAGCCTGACTATTGTGGCGAATGGTTCGCTGTCAGACAGCCGTGCCGCCTCTCAGGCGCTGGAGCAGGGGGCGGATTATGTGGCGTTGGGCAAAAGTGCATTGGCCAATCCCGACTGGCCGATGCGTGTCCGTGATGCAGCAGCCTTGCGTGAGTTTGATAAAAATCTGTTAGCCCCTTCCGCGCATGTTAAGGATTGCGAGCTGGCGTAAGAGGTTAATCGCATCGGAAGATGGTGATCAGTACGGGGGCACGACATGTCCCCGTACTGACTATTATTCTTTAAATGCCCAACCCAATTTTCCATCCGCAGAAATCATTTTATCGAGTTTCTTCGCGTTGACCTTTTTCATCGCCCCCAACTTTTCAGCGGTGAGCGGTCCGGCGTCGCTCTGGGCAATCACCGTGTCTTTAGGTACGTCGGTGATTTTTTTAGCAATGGCGGTGACCGCTGCGCCATAGCCTTTGCGATCGTGCAGATCGAATGATTTCAGCGGCAGTTCAGTCTCCAGCCATTTACCCCAGTAGAATTCAAGGAACGGCGGCGGATTGTCCTCTTTCTCAAAGCCGATATCGCGCACGAAATAGACCAGCGAACGATATTCAT
>NZ_DAMDQC010000189.1:0-7656 GCF_032082325.1 Pantoea sp. CTOTU50773
CAAACAGAATTGGCAGCGCAGCATTCTTCGCCCCGGAAATGGTCACTTCACCACTTAAACGGGTGGGGCCTTGCACACGAAATTTGTCCATTAACGGCTCTCAATTATCTATCAACAAAACAACCTGTGAGGCGCTTAGAAACCGTTGAGTTTACGGTCGCGCGCCCACTCGGTTGGGGTATAAGTTTTGATGGAAACCGCATGAATACGGTTATCCGCAATGTATTCCATCAGCGGCGCATAAACAGCCTGCTGTTTTTTCACACGACTCAGTTCACCGAACATCTCACCCACCGCGATCACCTGAAAATGACTGCCGTCGTTGCTGAGAACATGTACTTCATCTAATGGCAGCGCCTGCATCAGCACGGCCTGAACTTCACTATTTTCCATCGCTCTTTGCTTCACTTAATAATAATAAGGCGGATATCTTAGAGGAAAGCGCCTGACTCTTAAATACGCAAAAGCCCCTGAATAAATCAGGGGCTTTTGGCGATGACAACGTTATCAGGCGATTTTTTCCGCAGAAACAATAATCTGCTGCAGGTTATACAGCGCAATTAATGACTGGAGTTTGTCGTTGATACCGGTGAAAAGTGGCGTGCTACCTTGTGCCCGCGCGATCTCGCGCAGGTGGACTAACAAAGCCAGTCCCGCTGAATCCACGCGCTCCAGCGCCGCGACATCAATGGTCGCGATATCCACCATGGCGGTTTCACGTTCATGCCACAATGACAGCAGGGTATCGCGATCCAACATGCCGCTTAAAGATAGCGTGCTGGCATTGCGCTGCCAGCGTAACGGTTCGCTCATGCTTACTGTTTATCCAGAGTGATAGGCTGCGCTGCGTAAGTTTTCAACTGCGCGGTCAGACCATCAATGCCCTTAGTACGCAGCAAATCACTCCACTCATTTTGTTTGGTCGTGATCATGCTGATGCCTTCAGCCACCATATCATAGGCCTGCCAGTTGCCGGTCTGGCTGTTCTTGCGCCATTGGAAATCAAGGCGCACAGGCGGACGGCCGTTCGGATCCAAAATAGTCACGCGAATCGCCACGATGTTAGCATCGCCAATCGGCTGCGATTGCTGAATCTGGTAGGTTTGGCCGTGGTACAACGCCAGCGCCTGGCCATAAGCCTGAGCCAGATAATCGCCAAATGCCGCAAAGTAAGCGTCACGCTGTGCCGGAGTAGCCTCACGATAATAGCGGCCCAGCACCAGCGCACCCGCGTACTTGATCTGTACATACGGCAGCAACTCCTGACGCACCACCTCACGCAGATAGTTAGGATCCTGCTTGATTTTAGGTTGCTCGTTTTTCAAGCGGGTGAAGGTCTTCGCCGCCGCTTCATTCATTAATTTATAAGGATCGCTCTGATCCGCTGCATTGGCCGCCAGCGGCACAATCGCCAGCATGGCAATCATCAGGAAACGTTTGAACATCGTGTTTTACCTCTCTATTCCGTTGTAGCAGGTGCTGCCGGAGCAGGCGCACTCTCGGTGCCCTGCTTTTGATTATCGTTTTTGTTATCGCCGCTCTTGTAGAGGAACTGGCCGATCAAATCTTCCAGCACCATCGCGGATTTGGTGTCACGCAACGTGCCGCCATCTTTCAGCATTGCCGAACCCAGTTCTGGATCGTCAAAGCCTAAATTCAGTGCGAGGAACTGTTCACCCAGCAGACCTTGCGTGCGAATGGCCAGCGAGCTGGTGTCCGGGATTTTGTCAGCATACTGATCGCTGATGTCCATGGTGACACGCGGTGACAGCGTTTTATCATCCAGCGAAATATCCGTTACTCGACCAATCACCACACCACCAATTTTCACCGGTGAGCTGACTTTTAGGCCGCCAATATTATCGAAAGTGGCATACAGCTTCCATGTCGGTTCGGTGCCAAGTGACTTGAGATCGGCCACGCGCAGGCTGAGGAATAACAGTGCCAACAGTGCTGCCAGCATGAAGACGCCAACCCAGATTTCGTTTTTCTTGCTTTGCATTGCATCAATTCCCAAACATCAGTGCTGTCAGCACAAAGTCCAAACCGAGTACCGCCAGTGAAGCATGCACTACGGTACGCGTTGTCGCCCGACTAATCCCTTCCGAGGTCGGGATGGCATCATAGCCATTGAACAGCGCAATCCAGGTTACCGTCACGGCAAAGACTGCGCTTTTAATGATGCAGTTGATGACATCGGTGCGAAAATCCACGGCATTTTGCATCGCTGACCAGAAGAAGCCCGGATCGATGCCTTTCCAGCCCACGCCCACCAACGCCCCACCGGCAATACCGACTGCCGTAAAGATCAAGGCTAGCAGCGGCATGCTGATAAACCCTGCCCAGAAGCGCGGCGAAACCACGCGACGCAGCGGATCAACGGCCATCATTTCCATGCTGGAGAGCTGTTCGGTGGCTTTCATCAAACCAATTTCTGCCGTCAGGGCTGAACCCGCGCGTCCTGCAAACAGCAATGCCGTGACCACGGGACCCAGTTCGCGCAGCAGCGACAAGGCCACCAGCATGCCGAGACTGGTTTCAGCGCTGTAGGTCGTCAGCACCAGATAACCCTGCAGGCCCAGCACCATACCAATGAATAAACCCGAGACCACAATGATCAGCAGCGACAGCACACCCACGCTGTACAGCTGTTTTACCAGCAGTGGCGCGTGGCGGCGGAAGGCAGGTTTACCCACCAGCGCATGAAACAGCATCAGGCCTGCACGGCCAAACGCCGCGCAAGTATTAATTCCCTGACGTCCAAGTGACGCCAGCGCCTTTAGCAACATCAGTTTACGTTCTCCCTGCACGAGTCAGATCGCTGAGGTAATCCCCGGCAGCGAAGCGGAATGGCACTGGACCGTCCGCATGACCCTCAATAAACTGGCGCACGCGCGGATCGGGATTTTCCCGCAACTCCGGCGCACTGCCCTGGGCAATAATCTTTTGACCGGCAACAATATAGGCATGGTCAGCAATGCTCAAGACCTCTGGCACATCGTGTGAAACCACAATGCAGGTCACACCTAACGAGTGGTTCAATTCATCGATCAATTTCACCAGCACGCCCATGGTAATCGGATCCTGGCCGACAAAGGGCTCATCGAACATGATCAGGTCCGGCTCCAGCGCAATCGCGCGCGCCAGTGCGGCACGGCGCGCCATGCCACCAGAAAGCTCGGCCGGCATCAGTTTAGCTGCACCGCGCAGGCCGACTGCTTCCAGCTTCATCATCACCGTGCTGTGCAGCAATTCCGGCGGTAATTGTGTGTGCTCACGCAACGGCCAGGCAACGTTATCAAAGACGTTAAGATCGGTAAAAAGTGCACCCGACTGGAACAACATGCTCATTTTTTTTCGCACTTCATACAATTTAGTGCGGGAAAGCGCTGGGATATTCTGGTCACGGAACCAAATTTCCCCTTTATCCGGTTGCAACTGACCACCAATCAGGCGCAGCAGCGTGGTTTTTCCAATCCCGGATGGCCCCATAATAGCAGTCACTTTACCCGCTGGCACGGTAAGCGAAATGTCATCAAAGATGACGCGGTCTCCGCGAGTGAAGCTGACGCCACGAACCTCAACCAGATTCGTTTTTTGCTGGATCATCGTTACCTCTTTATGCGGATCGGGCGTAATCAAAGTCGTGGATGGTAGCCTGGTAGACCACAATGCACGATAGTTTTACAGAAACTTACCCGTCAGGTGTGGCGAAAACGGCCTTAAAATTTACTTTTGCCTCTCAGACAGTCAAAATCAGCGCCTGTTTCCGCGCGCGCAATGTATTTACCTGTCGGACAAGGTTTGCCGACACACCTATCCATCAAGGATTTTTCATGTTCGTAGCCACTGCCCTGCTGTTTATTGGATTGATTTTACTGGCTTACGGTGCTGACCGTCTGGTTTTCAGTGCCGCGATCCTGTGTCGATCCTTCGGCATTCCTCCGCTGATCATCGGTATGACAGTGGTAAGCATTGGCACATCGTTACCCGAACTGATCGTTTCTTTTTCTGCGGCGCAGCATGGGCAAATGGATTTAGCTGTAGGGACGGCGCTGGGCTCAAACATTACCAATATTCTGCTGATCCTCGGCGGTGCCGCACTTTTGCATCCATTGACAGTGCACTCCAATCTGATTCGGCGCGAACTCCCCCTGATGCTGCTGGTCTCACTGCTGAGTGGCATCATGTTGTTTGATAATCACCTTAGTCGACTTGATGGCATCGCGCTGCTGCTGATTGCTTTAGGTTATCTGCTGATCGCCATTCGCATCGCCCGCCGCGCAGAGCGGGATAACAACGATACGTTAACGCGCGAACAATTGGCTGAACTGCCGCGCGATGAAGCTGGCAATACCGTGGCCTTTCTGTGGCTGGCGGTGGCGCTGATTATTCTGCCGATGTCAACGCGGATGGTGATCGATAATGCCACCGTGTTTGCCGACTATTTTGGTGTCAGCGAGCTGGTCATGGGTCTGACGTTGATTGCCGTCGGCACCAGCCTGCCTGAACTGGCTACCGTATTGGCGGGTGCATTGAAAGGTGAAGACGATATCGCTATCGGTAACCTGATTGGCGCTAATATCTTTAATCTGGCCATTGTGCTGGGCCTGCCCGCGCTGGTGCACCCCGGCAGCGTTGATGCACACGCTTTCGCACGAGATTACTGGGTGATGCTAGGTGTCAGCGTGCTGTTCGCCCTACTTTGCCTGTTACGCAAACGCCGGATTGGCCGCGTAGCGGGCTCTCTTTTGTTATCGGGATTTATTGCGTGGGTTCTGTGGCTGTGGCTCAGCCCTGCGCTCATCACAAGTTATTAAGGACGGACTGACCATGTCACATCAGCAACCGGTTTTTGATTACCAACAGGCAGGTAAAGCGGTACTGCGCATCGAACGCGAAGGGCTGGAGCAGCTCGATCAGTATATTAATGCCGACTTTAGCCGCGCCTGCGAAATGATCATTGCCTGCCGTGGAAAAGTGGTGGTGATGGGCATGGGCAAATCCGGTCATATTGGTGCAAAAATGGCAGCGACTTTTGCCAGTACCGGTACGTCTTCATTCTTTGTTCATCCTGGCGAAGCGAGCCATGGTGACCTCGGCATGGTGACAGCAAACGACGTGGTGATCGCTATCTCTAATAGTGGCGAATCGAACGAAATTCTGGCCCTCATCCCGGTCCTCAAGCGACAGAAAGTGCCGTTGATTTGCCTCACCAGCCGTCCGGAGAGTGCCATGGGGCGTGCCGCTGACGTGCATTTATGCGTGAAGGTTCCACAGGAAGCGTGCCCGCTTGGTCTGGCACCGACCTCCAGTACTACCGCCACGCTGGTGATGGGCGATGCACTGGCAGTTGCCCTGCTGGAAGCACGCGGCTTTACTCAGGAAGACTTTGCGCTCTCGCATCCCGGTGGCGCACTGGGCCGCAAACTGCTGCTACACGTGAGCGATATCATGCACAGTGGTGACGAGATCCCACACGTCAGCCGCGATGCGTCGCTGCGGGATGCGTTGCTGGAAATTACGCGCAAAAACCTCGGCCTGACGGTGATTGTTGACGACCTGATGAAAATCGAAGGCATTTTCACTGATGGCGACTTACGCCGCATCTTCGATATGGGTATCGATTTCCAGTCAGCCAGCATTCAGGATGTGATGACGCGCGGCGGGATTCGCGTGCGCCCGAATATGCTGGCTGTCGACGCACTGAATCTGATGCAAAACAAAAACATCACTGCGGTGCTGGTCGCCGATGACGATCGTCTGCTCGGTGTGGTACATATGCATGACATGCTGCGCGCTGGCGTAGTTTGAACAGGAACAAATAATGAGTGTTGAAACCACGATGATCGATACCTGCTATGGCCCGGTGAGTGCCGATGTAATGGCTCGGGCGGCGCAGATTCGCCTGCTTATTTGCGATGTCGACGGTGTGATGTCTGACGGCGTGATTTACATGGGCAACAACGGCGAAGAATTGAAAGCCTTTAACGTCCGTGATGGCTATGGTATCCGCTGCCTGCTGACCTCTGATATCGAAGTGGCTATTATTACTGGCCGCAAAGCGAAGCTGCTGGAAGATCGTTGCCAGACGCTCGGCATTACGCATCTTTATCAGGGACAATCAGATAAGCTTTTGGCGTGGCGTGAACTCCTGGATAAACTGTCATTATCTGCTGAACAAGTGGCTTACATCGGCGATGATTTGATCGACTGGCCTGTGATGGCGGAGGCCGGTTTGAGTGTGGCCGTCGCCGATGCCCACCCCGTGTTATTACCTCGTGCACACTACGTCACCCGTATTGCCGGTGGCCGTGGTGCGATACGTGAACTCTGCGATCTGATTTTGATGGCGCAGAACAAATTTGAGGATGCCAAAGGGCAATCAGTATGAGTAAGAGCAGGCGTTGGATAACGCTAATTTTGGCCTTGATCGCCCTGGTGCTGATCGGCTGGAATCTCACCAACCAGGACGATAGCGAAGCGCCGGTGGCGACCAATAGCCAGGAGCCAACCTATACCAGCGAGAAGTCCCATTCTGTGGTGTACAACCCCACGGGCGCGCTGGCGTACAAACTGATCTCGGATAAAGTGACTTACTTTGCGGCAGATGAGGTGAGCTGGTTCGATAATCCGGTTGCAACCACGTATGATGAAAATAAAGTGCCCACCTGGACTATACGTGCCGATAGGGCAAAGCTGACCAAAGATCGTATGCTGTATCTATATGGTCACGTCGAAGTGAATACCCTGACCCAGGATTCTCAACTTGAGCGCATTATTACCGATACGGCTCAGGTTAATCTGGTCACCCAGGATGTGACATCTGACGATCAAGTCACCCTATTTGGCCGCAGTTTTAATTCCACTGGCATGAAGATGCGCGGCAATTTACGAACCAAGAATGCCCAGCTGCTTGAAAAGGTCAAAACTTCCTATGAAATCCAAAATGAACAAAAACAGCCTTAAGTTGTTGTTGGTAAGCGCCTTACTGGCGACCAGCCTGCCCGCGCTGGCCCTGACGGGAGACTCTGACAAACCCGTTAATATTGATTCGGTGAATCAGGCGCTGGATCTGCAAGGCAACGTGGCGACCTTTACCGGCAATGTCATTGTGACCCAGGGTTCAATCAAAATCACCGCTGACAAAGTGGTGGTCACACGTCCAGGTGGCGACAGTAAAAAAACTATCGTGGATGCCTACGGCGCTCCCGCCACTTTCTACCAGATGCAGGATAACGGCAAACCCGTGCAGGGCCACGCCTCAAAACTGCATTATGAGCTGGCGAACGATTTCGTTGAACTGACGGGCAATGCCTTCATTCAGCAGCTGGACAGCAACATCAAAGGCGATCGCATCACTTACCTGGTGAAAGAGCAGAAAATGCAGGCCTTTAGCCAGGGCGAAAGCAAACGCGTCACCACCGTACTGGTGCCGTCGCAGTTGCAGGACAAAAACGGCTCGTCCACGAGCCCTAAAAAGAGTAACTGATCGCTATGGCCACATTAGTCGCTGAAAACCTGGCGAAAGCCTATAAAGGCCGCCGCGTGGTGGAAGATGTCAGCCTGCAGGTAAAATCTGGCGAGATTGTCGGCCTGCTGGGTCCAAACGGTGCCGGCAAGACCACCACATTCTATATGGTTGTCGGGATTGTG
>NZ_DAMDQC010000190.1:0-7612 GCF_032082325.1 Pantoea sp. CTOTU50773
GCCAACGTGGTGATGCTGGTGATTGATGCACGTGAAGGCATTTCCGATCAGGATCTGTCACTGCTCGGCTTTATCCTGAACAGCGGTCGCTCATTGGTGATCGTGGTCAACAAGTGGGATGGCATGACCCAGGAAGCGCGTGACGAAGTGAAAGAGATGCTGGACTTCCGTCTGGGCTTTATCGATTTCGCGCGCATTCACTTTATCTCGGCGCTGCACGGCAGTGGCGTAGGTAACCTGTTCGAATCCGTGACCGAAGCTTACGACTGCTCAACCAAACGTGTCGGCACCGCGATGCTGACGCGCATCATGACCATGGCTTCTGACGACCATCAGCCGCCGCTGGTGCGTGGTCGCCGCGTGAAGTTGAAGTATGCCCATGCTGGTGGTTATAACCCGCCGATCGTGGTGATTCACGGTAATCAGGTGAAGGATCTGCCAGATTCCTACAAACGTTACCTGATGAACTACTTCCGTCGCTCACTCAACGTGATGGGCACACCGATTCGCATTCAGTTTAAAGAAGGCGACAACCCGTACGCGGGCAAACGTAACCTGCTGACACCGACGCAGCAGCGCAAACGCCAGCGACTGATGTCGCATCTGAAAAAGAATAAGCGTTAAAGTGAAGAGGGCCCAAACGGGCCCTTTTTTTTCGCCCTGATGCCGCACGATAAGCTCATCATCCCTGACATATCGCCTTAACATCAAAAATTACACTTTGATTCAGCCACATATTTATTAATAACTTATGACTGGTTTTGTAGCAAAAATGCTATTACGCAGTAACTCCTTCGTTATGGATGTTCACTTTCTAATGAACCAGGTGGTACAATTCTGCCGCCTTGTAGCGAGAATCACTCTCACCTGCGATGTGTCCTTGCTCACAAGCGCCGAATGACGGGCATTGCACCCGTACCAATAGATATAAAATAAAGCGTAACGGTTTGGTTCCTGTCCCCCATCGTTGGCAGGAGCATTGCTACTGGCTACAGCTTGTTAGCCGGCACCAGCGCGTTATTTTTTCAGGAGAGTTTTTGTTATGGCAGAAAATTCCGCTCGTCCCTGCAAAGGGTTGAGTATCTGGTCTGTATTGTTCGGGCTGGTCCTGCTGGCTGTCGGTCTGTTCTTCGCGATCGGCGGTGGCAAGTTGGTCGCTCTGGGCGGCAGCTGGTACTTCCTCATTTCCGGTATTGTGATGTTGCTGTCGGCGGTTCAGTTCTTCCGTCGCAAATCATCCGCCGTGACCTTATTCATTCTGGTCTTCGTTGGCACCCTGATTTGGGCGCTGTTTGATGCGGGCTTCCACTTCTGGCAGCTGGTTTCACGCCTGATGGTGCCTGCAGGCCTGATGCTGCTGGCGTTCCTGACCTGGCCAGCGCTGCGTAAGCGTGAAGGCAAAAGCTCTCTGGCGAAAGTTTCCTATGTCCTTTCAGCAGTTATCGCTGTTGGCATGGTGGCAACTTTCGTGCAGATGTTCCAGACGCACCCAACCGTCGCTTTCGAAGGCAAACAGCTGCCGCTGATTCCGGTGGACAAGTCTAAACCACAGCAGGACTGGAGCAGCTACGGCCGCACGCCTGAAGGTGACCGTTTCGCGGCGATCGACCAGATCACCCGTGACAACGTAAAAGACCTGCAGGTTGCATGGACCTTCCACACTGGCGATACCCCGATCAGCCCAACCGGTAACGGCGCGGAAGATCAGGAAACGCCACTGCAGGTAGGCAACACCCTGTACCTTTGCACCCCGCACAACAACGTGATTGCGGTTGCAGCGGATACTGGCAAGCAGATCTGGAAGCGTGAAATCAACGCACAGGCAGAAGTGTGGAACCGCTGCCGTGGTCTGGCGTATTTCGATGCGACCAAACCCGTACAGCAGCCAACACAGCCTGGCTCAACGCCGGTTCCTGCGCCAGCTCTGGCGGCAGGTGATACCTGTCAGCGTCGTATTCTAATGAACACCATTGATGCGCGTCTGATTGCCATCAATGCTGACAACGGTGAATTCTGTGAAGACTTCGGCGACCACGGTGTGGTTGACCTGAAAAAAGGTCTGGGTAAAGCGCCCGATCCACAGTATCAGCTGACGTCTGCACCACAGCTGGCCGGCACCACCGTAGTGGTGGGTGGTCGTGTGGCAGATAACGTCCAGACCGATATGCCTGGCGGCGTACTGCGCGGCTTTGACGTTATCACCGGTCAGATGCGTTGGGCGTTTGACCCAGGTAACGATGACCCGAATGCCATTCTGATGCCGGGCAAAGACTACACCCGTAGTACCCCGAACTCATGGGCACCGATGTCATACGACCCGGCGATGAACACTGTGTTCCTGCCAATGGGTAGCTCGTCTGTGGATCTGTGGGGTGCGAATCGTACCAAACTGGATCACACCTACGGCGCATCAATTCTGGCGCTGGATGCGACTACCGGCAAGCAAAAATGGGTTTATCAGACCGTACATAACGATCTGTGGGACTTCGACCTCCCAATGCAGCCGAGCCTGGTTGACTTCCCGATGAAGGATGGCACCACTAAGCCAGCCGTCGTTATCGGTGCAAAAACCGGTATGATTTGGGTGTTGGATCGCCTGACCGGCAAGCCTTTGACGAAAGTTGAAGAGCAGCAAATGCCGCAGGGGCATATCCCGAACGAGCAGTACACCAAAACACAGCCGCACTCAGTGGAAATGCCTAACATCGGCAACCAGAAGCTGACCGAGTCTGACATGTGGGGCGCGACGCCGTTCGACCAATTGGTGTGCCGTATTGCCTTTAAAGGCATGCGTTACGATGGACTGTTCACTGTTCCGGACACTGACAAATCACTCAGCTTCCCAGGTTCACTGGGTGGTATGAACTGGGGCAGCATCTCGTTTGACCCGAACAACCAGTACATGTTTGTTAACGACATGCGTCTGGGCCTGTGGGTACAGATGATTCCTCAGGACACCACTAAGTCTTCTGCCAGCAACGGCGGTGAAGCGATCAACACCGGTATGGGCGCAGTTCCGCTGAAAGGTACCCCTTACGCTGTTAACAAAAACCGCTTCATGTCTCCACTGGGTATTCCGTGCCAGGCACCACCCTTTGGTACGCTGTCAGCTATCGACATGAAAACCCGTCAGATCGTATGGCAGGTGCCAGTCGGTACCGTGCAGGATACCGGTCCATTCGGTATCAAGATGCGCGCACAAATGCCAATCGGTATGCCAACGCTGGGTGGCACCTTGGCAACTCAGGGTGGCCTGGTGTTCATCGCCGGTACGCAGGATTACTATCTGCGCGCCTTCGATAGCTCAACCGGTAAAGAAGTATGGAAAGCTCGTCTGCCAGTCGGCAGCCAGGGTGGCCCAATCAGCTACGTTTCGCCGAAAAATGGCAAACAGTACATCCTGATCTCCGCAGGTGGTGCACGTCAGTCACCAGACCGTGGTGATTACGTGATTGCTTACGCGTTGCCAGACAGCAAGTAAGCCTCAGTAAGAAGAAAGGCCGACATCATGATGTCGGCCTTTTTTTATTAACCATCCGTGGCGCACTTCACTCCTTAAGGTACCTTATTCACTGCTGCTTGGAGGGGCGACGGCTTTTTTGACCTCCTTTTCTTCCAGCTTCCCTGGCTCTTTCAGGATCGTTTCTGAAATTGCCCCCACTGACTTTGCCGCCAGCACTGCCGGCTTCCCTGGCACGCTCTGGGTCCTCTGCAAAGTTCCCAGCACCGCCTCGTTGCTTTTTTTGTGTCATAGCAGAGACCTCATCTAAGGGTGTTTTCTTCGATGTGGACTAGCTAGCCACATTAATGATTATAGTCAGTAAGTTACAGGTTGCCTTGGGAGATCTCCGAGTTCTTCACTGGCCGTCGCGCCAGAGAGCCTCTAATTCTGGCGATGCCACAGTTTCTGGAATTAAAATCACGATGGATCCCGCCTCTTGATGGGTGGCATAGGTGATTTGAATGCGAAAATAGCGCTGATCGCCGCTGCCAAGATTCGCCGCCTGATCTTCCGGTTCCCCTAACGGTAATGCCTGCTCCAGTACGTTACACACCCGCTGTTTTTGCGGTTCCGGCAGTTGCGCCAGGGCAAAGCGGCGCTCGCCTCGCAGATTGGGGATAAAAGCAATGCCACCTTCACGCGCCAGTTCGATAATGGCGTCATCAGTCAGTTGAATATTCACGTTACGCCTACCTGTTGCCAGGCGGATTGAATTGCTTCCGCCACCGAGCGATTAAATCGCTTGCCGCCATGCTCGACGGTGAAACGCGCAAAGGTGCTGAAATCGGCATCCTGCGGCAGCGTCTTGTCACAGAGGGTGTCGTACCAGGCGTGGCCCGCTAACTCCCAGGCAAAGCCGCCTAACGCTTTAGCGGCGAGGTAAAACGCACGGTTAGGAATGCCAGAATTGAGATGGACACCGCCATTGTCATCGCGGGTTTCGATGTAATGATCCATATCCGCCGGTTGCGGGTCCTTACCGAGTTTCGGATCGTCGTAAGCCGTGCCTGGTTCGGACATGGATCGCAGTCCACGGCCTTTAATTCCGGATGCTAACAAGCCCTCACCAATCAACCAGTCAGCCTGATCGGCCGTTTGCTGCAGGTGGAACTGTTTCACCAGCGAGCCGAACACATCAGACATCGATTCATTCAATGCACCAGACTGCTGGAAATAAACCAGCCCGGCCTCGTTCTCGGTCACGCCGTGGGTGAGTTCATGCGCGACCACATCAAGCGCAATGGTAAAGCGGTTAAAAATCTCGCCATCGCCGTCACCAAACACCATCTGCTGACCGTTCCAGAAGGCGTTCTGATACTCCTTGCCGTAATGCACGGTGCCATCCAGCTTCAGGCCCTGGTTATCCAGTGAGTTGCGCTTGAAGATTTGCCAGTAGAAATCGTAGGTGATGCCGAGATAATTCCAGGCCTCCTCGGCAGCGACATCACCATTGCCTGGCTGACCTTCATCGCGGATTAAGGTGCCGGGTAGATTCTGTGTGTTCTTCGCATCAAAGATGGCACGCAACACGCTGCCAGGCTGGGCGGTGGCCGCGCTGGCCGATTTATGATTGTGTTCAGTCATCAGTTGCTGAACATGGGTGAGGGTGCGGCGAGCAGACTCCTGAGGCGCACCCGAACAATGGTCAATGATGTTGCGAAGAATATACGGAGGAATAACGCTGTAGGTCATAGTAACTCCTGGCCGTGAGTGAACATGCCAGAAGTATAGTTTTTCAGCTAGGATCGTGCTTTACGGCTACGCGATTTCTGCGGTTCAAGGGCGGTCACCTGGCTTTCCACCCAGCCATCATCCAGACGGGTGCGCAGCAAATCGCCTTTATGCAATTGCTGGGTTTTCTTCACCAGCTGGCCTTGCGTATCCGTTGTCACACTAAAACCACGCGCCAGTGTGGCAAGCGGACTGACGCCCTCCAGTTGTGCAGCCAGATTACCAAATCGCTGACGATTGTGATTCAGCTGCTTCTCCATGCCCTGTTGCAGGCGATACTGCCACTGCTGCATCTGCTGCTGCGCACGCAGAATGCGCCCTTGAGGCTGCTGCTGATTGAGGCGCTGTAACACGCGATCCTGCTGGCGATTAGCCACGCGCAGACGTTGATCCATTGCCTCGCCGAGGCGACGTTGCAACTGGAACAGTGTGGTTTGCTGACGTGCCAGACGCAGCTGTGGATGTTGCTGCTGCAAACGATGTTGTATGCGGGTAAAACGGCGTTGCTGCTCTGCAAAGTAGAAATCCATTGCCATTTCCATTCGCTGCTGCTGTGACTGCAAACGGCGCAGCAGTTCGATCTGATTGCGGCTCACGATTTCTGCCGCCGCAGATGGGGTAGGGGCGCGCAGATCGGCGACAAAGTCGGCGATGGTGACGTCTGTCTCGTGGCCGACGGCACTGACGATGGGCAGGCGACTGGCAAAAATAGCACGCGCCACGCGCTCATCGTTAAAGCTCCACAAATCCTCCAGCGAGCCGCCGCCGCGGCCGACAATCAGCACGTCACACTCATCACGCTGGTTCGCCAGTTCAATGGCACGCACAATCGCAGCCGGTGCATCCACACCTTGCACCGGCGTGGGATAGATAATTACCGGCAATGAGGGATCGCGGCGATGCAGTATGCGCAGCACATCATGCAACGCGGCACCGGTGGCAGAGGTGATCACACCGACCTGGCGCGCCGGATCGGGCAGCGGCTGTTTGAACTGCTGATCGAACAGCCCTTCGGCCGCCAGTCTCGCTTTCAATTGCTCAAACTGCTGCTGCAGCAGACCTTCACCCGCTGGATGCATGCTTTCGATAATCAGCTGATAGTCGCCACGCGGTTCATACAGCGTAATGCTGGCGCGCACCAAAACCTGCTGACCATGCTGAGGACGGAAGGTGACACGGCGGTTGCTATTACGGAACATCGCGCAGCGGACTTGTGCGCCATCATCCTTTAAGGTGAAGTACCAGTGACCGGAAGAGGGCTGGCTAAAATTTGAGATCTCAGCGCTGAGCCACACCAGGCCCATCTCATTTTCCAGCAGTTGGCGCACCGTGGTATTCAGGCGGCTGACAGTAAAAATATTGGCGGTTGGCGGTAGCGACATGTGATGTAGATCAAATTTTAAATCAGAGCGTTAATCAACCGATACTACATTGCTCACCCGAAGGATCAAGACTTTTTCCTAAAAAACACTGGAGGCAATCGATTTCGGCCTGTATAATGCCGCGGCAATATTTTATCTGTTTTAATCGCCCCCAGGTGGAGATATTGCAATGCTAAGAATCACTAAAGAAGCCCTCACTTTTGACGACGTTCTGCTCGTTCCAGCTCACTCCACTGTCTTACCTAACACCGCTGATCTCAGCACCCAACTGACGAAAAACATCCGTCTGAACATCCCTATGCTGTCTGCTGCTATGGACACGGTGACCGAAGCCGGTCTGGCAATTGCACTGGCGCAGGAAGGCGGTCTGGGCTTTATCCACAAAAACATGTCGATTGAGCGCCAGGCCGAAGAAGTTAAACGCGTTAAAAAACACGAAAGCGGCGTGGTTACCGACCCGCAGACCGTGCTGCCCACGACCACTCTGCGTGAAGTGAAAGAATTAACCGAACGCAATGGCTTCGCCGGTTACCCGGTTGTCACGGCTGACAACGAACTGGTGGGCATCATTACCGGTCGCGATGTGCGCTTTGTGACTGACCTGAGCCAGCCTGTCAGTGTGTATATGACTCCGAAAGAGCGTCTGGTGACGGTGCGCGAAGGCGAGTCACGCGACGTTGTTTTCGCAAAAATGCACGAAAAACGCGTTGAAAAAGCGCTGGTGGTTGACGGGAGTTTCCATCTGCTCGGCATGATCACCGTAAAAGACTTCCAGAAAGCTGAGCGTAAACCTAACGCCTGTAAAGACGAACAGGGCCGTCTGCGTGTAGGCGCGGCAGTGGGCGCTGGCGCGGGCAACGAAGAGCGTATTGACGCGCTGGTTGCTGCGGGCGTTGACGTGCTGTTAATCGACTCCTCTCACGGTCATTCCGAAGGCGTGCTGCAACGCATCCGTGAAACTCGTGCAAAATACCCGGATCTGCAAATCATTGGCGGT
>NZ_DAMDQC010000191.1:0-7556 GCF_032082325.1 Pantoea sp. CTOTU50773
ATGTTATTTAGCAGCCTGCCCTGCTTTATCCCCACTCTTAGACAGGGATTCTTTCAGCTGAACCAGTAATTCCCGACGGAAATCCCCAAGACGCGGCTTATCATCTTCCAGCCAGGGCAGTGGACGGCATAATTCCATGGCTTTGATGCCTAATCTCGCGGTCAGCAAACCGGCACCGATACCCTGTGCAGCGCGTGCCGAAAGGCGGGCCGCGATATCCTGCGACATCCAATCCATCCCCACTTCACGCACCAGTTCTGAGGCACCGGCGAAGGCCATATTCAGCAATACCAGGCGAAACAGGCGGATGCGGCTGAAATAGCCCAACTCAATGCCATAAATAGCCGCAATACGGTTGACCAGCCGCAGGTTACGCCAGGCAATAAACGCCATGTCCACCAGCGCCAGTGGGCTCACCGCAATCATCAGTGTCGATTCCGCAGCGTGGCGGCTGATCTCACGATGCGCCTGACGATCCAGCACCGGTTGCACCAGTTGCGCGTAAAGCATCACTATTTCACGATCGTTATGAGTTTCATGCAGCGCCGCGTGCCAGCGCTGCAAAGCCGGATGCGCCTGATCGAGCTGCGCCTGCTGGGCCAGCTTTTCGCAAAATGCACGGCCTTTACCGATACCGTGGCTGTGCAGTAATTCCCGCCCGATATCCCGCTCTTCGGCTCGCTGGCGCAGTCGATAAAGACGACGCCATTCGCCAATTAATGCCCCGGCTCCGGCAATCACAATCAGGCCTCCAGCCACACCGGTGCCGAGTGAGAACCAATCACGCGTGATCCAGGCATCGTGCATCCACTGAGCGCCCTGCGCGACCACGCTGATGCCAAAAATCCCCAGACCCAGACCGACCAGCTTGCGCCAGAGACTGCGTTTGGGGCGTAGCGCGGCCTCAACCACTTTTTCACCTTCGCCCTCTGCCGGCGGCTCTGACTCTTGAGTGGCAAGAAACGCGCTCTCGCTTTCCTTACTAAAAGTTTGCGCCGCACGTAGCGGTTTCTGCGCCTCATCTTCGAGCGGTCGTGCAAAATCAATGCGCGGTTTTAATGGGGTTTCGTCGCTCATCGCAATTTATCTCCAAGTAAAAATTCCAGCGCGGCATCCATGCGAATGTGCGGCAGCGGCCGATCGACATCCAACTGCTGCGGCCGGAACTGTTCAAACTGAAATCCCTGCTGCTGCCAGAACTGATACCCGGGCAAACGTGGCGGCACTTCGCCGGGATAGAAGGTCAGCGCTTCGCCGTCATGAAGACGATGACCGCGCAGCGCGGGCAGCTTTTCGCCACGATGATCCACCAGCCCACTTTCGGTGGCCTGCACCGACGCCAGTCCAAGACAATCCATGCTGATCCCTTCAAACGCCGCGTTTTGCCAGGCATCCTGAACCAGCTGTTGTAACAGCGACACCATATTGGCGTGCTGATCGGCGGTGATATGGTCGGCTTTGGTGGCGGCAAACAAGAGTTTGTCAATCACCGGGGAAAACAGACGACGGAACAACGTGCGCTGCCCGTAATGGAAGCTTTGCATCAACTGCGTCAGTGCCAGCCGCATATCATTGAACGCCTGCGGCCCGCTGTTTAACGGTTGCAGACAATCCACCAGCACGATCTGGCGGTCAAATCGCAGAAAATAATTTTTGTAGAAACCCTTCACCACATGCTGGCAGTAGTAGTTAAAGCGTTGTTGCAGCACGGCAAAGTTACTGCCTGCGGGAGCCTGCAACAGCTTGCTGGCGTGAATCTCATCCAGCTGTGGCCAGGGGAAGAACTGCAGTGCCGGGGCACCTGCCATATCGCCCGGCAGCACGAAGCGGCCAGGCTGGATAAAGTGCAATCCCTCGGTTTTGCACTGATGCAGATAATCCGTCCAGGCCGCGGCAATATCCGCCAGACGATTTTCGTCCGCTGCAGCAAAAGGATCGAGATCCTGAGATAGGCTATGCCAGCGCGCCGCCCATTGCTGGCGATCGCCCTGCAGCAAGCCCATCATCTGTCGTGACCAGCTGAGGTAATCCTGCGCCAGCATCGGCAGATCGAGCAGCCATTCACCAGGGTAATCGACAATTTCCAGATAGAGCGTGGCGGTATCTTTGAAGTGGCGCAGCAGTGATTGCTCTGGCAGATAGCGCAGCGCCAGACGCATTTCACTGACGCCGCGTGTCGGCGTTGGCCAGATGGGAGGCGTGCCATAGAGTTGCGCCAGCCCTTCGTCATAGGTAAAACGTGGCGTGCCCAGCTCACGCTGCGGCACACGTTTGACGCCCAGCAGGCGCTCTTCACGCACAACGGAAAACAGCGGCAAACGGGCGCCGCTGTGTACATTGAGAAGTTGGTTCACCAGCGAGGTGATAAAGGCGGTTTTGCCGCTGCGGCTCAGCCCCGTTACGGCAAGGCGTAAGTGGCGGTCAACACCGCGATTCATCAACGCCGCCAGTTCATTTTGCAGTCTTTTCATCCATCTCCCTGACGAAACGTGCTGACAGGCGTTTGAATACCTTACTCAGCAACGGTTCCAGGGCGGCCGCCAGAAGCAGGCGCAACGGGCGACGCGCCACCGATTTCACTGCCCAGCCAGCTAATCCGCCGGGCCCATAGGTTACTGCACTGATGATGATGAATTTCCCCGCCGACTTCAACGCAGGTGTTGCGCGGCGGCGCAGAGCAGTCATACGCGAATTGTACATCTCCACTCCTTAAGAATATGCGGTGAAGCGGACCCGCAGTGGGCCCGGCGGAAAAAATCAGATTTGACGGAAGCGGCTGCGCACGCTGAAGGTCTCGGAGGTGACGTAGCGTTCGATATCTCGCACGTTACGCTCATCACTGTTCAACGATGTTTCCAGCTCATCCAGTAAATCAAGTGCAGTTGGCGTATGCTGGTCTGGTGCATCTGCGGGCTTTTCATCCAGCACAAAGCCCAGGATGAAGTACGCCACCACGGTAAACATGAACAACCCGAAAAACAGCGACAGCACCACAATCACACGTAACAGGCGCACCGGAATATCCAGATATTCCGCCAGACCGGCACAGACGCCGCGCACTTTGCCTTGCTGCGGGATGCGCCACAATTTGCGGCCATTCATCATGGTTGCCTCCAGTTTGGATGCTCCGCATCCAGAATGGCTTCGAGTGCTTCCACACGTTCACGCATGCGGCGCGCGTCTTGCGTCAGCTGTTGCAGACGCTGCATATCGCCTGATGACAGTTCCGCGCCACCGTTGCGTTTGTTGCTGTAGTGCAGCCATAACCAGATCGGCGCCACAAAGAGCACGAAGATCGTCAGGGGTATGGCGAGAAAAAGTGCGCTCATTGACTCTCCTTAATCATTAACACTCTGGTCGAGGGGCTCAGCGTCGAGCCCTACGTCCCTTACTCGCTGCGGTTCATTTTGGCTTTCAGCGCGGCCAGTTGCTGGCTGATTTCGTCGTCAGCTTTCAGCTCGGCAAACTCCTGGTCGAGACCTTTTGGCTTACCAAAACGCTGACTCTCCGCTTCCGCTTCCATGTGGTCGATACGACGTTCGAAGGACTCGAAGCGCGCCATGGCTTCATCCAGCTTACCGCTGTCCAGCTGACGGCGCACATCGCGGGAAGAAGATGCCGCCTGATGACGCAGCGTCAAGGCCTGCTGGCGTGCACGGGTTTCGCTGAGTTTTTTCTCCAGCTCACCGATCTCGCCTTTCATGCGATCCAGTGTTTCTTCAACCTGAATGGCTTCTTGTTTGAGTGCTGCAATCAGATCGGTTAGTTTCTGTTTTTCAATCAGCGCAGCACGCGCTAAGTCTTCTTTTTCTTTGCTGATGGCCAGCTCAGCTTTTTCCTGCCATTCAGCCTGCTGAATTTCGGCCTGCTCGATACGGCGCAGCAGCTGTTTCTTTTCTGCCAGCGCGCGCGCTGAGGTGGAGCGAACTTCCACCAGCGTGTCTTCCATTTCCTGAATCATCAGGCGTACCAGTTTCTGCGGATCTTCGGCGCGTTCCAGCAGGGAATTGATGTTAGCGTTCACGATGTCGGCGAAACGAGAAAAAATACCCATAATGATGTTCCTCTATTTGTCATGTGGTTGTGCGGTGCACGGTTTCTTAATACAAATGGCGTGCCAACTTTTAATTTATTGATTTTGCTCAATTTGCATATTTTACATTCGCACAAGCATCCATTAAGGTAGTGAAATTGATTAACCAGTGGCGAAATTCATCATGGCAAATGGCAACGATAACCTGTTGGGCGAATCGAATAACTTTCTGGAGGTGCTGGAGCAGGTTTCCCGTCTCGCGCCACTGGAAAAACCGGTATTGGTGATAGGCGAACGCGGAACCGGGAAAGAGTTGATTGCCAGCCGCCTGCACTACCTCTCCGACCGCTGGCAAGGGCCTTTTGTGTCGCTGAACTGCGCAGCGCTGAATGAAAACCTGTTGGATTCCGAACTGTTCGGCCACGAAGCCGGGGCGTTTACCGGGGCGCAAAAACGTCATCTTGGTCGCTTTGAACGCGCTGATGCCGGCACCTTATTCCTCGATGAGCTGGCGACCGCGCCGATGCTGGTGCAGGAGAAGTTGCTACGCGTCATCGAATACGGCCAGTTAGAGCGTGTTGGCGGCAACCAGTCGTTGCAGGTGAATGTGAGGCTGGTGTGCGCCACCAATGAGGATTTACCCGCGCTGGCTGCGGCAGGAAAATTCCGCGCCGACCTGCTCGATCGCCTCGCTTTTGATGTGGTGCAACTGCCGCCGTTGCGCGAACGCCGCAGCGATATCCTGGTAATGGCAGAACACTTTGCTATCCAGATGTGCCGCGAGCTCGGCCTGCCATTATTCCCCGGTTTCAGCGAACGTGCTCAGCTCACGCTGCTCACCTACAGCTGGCCGGGCAACGTGCGCGAATTGAAGAATGTGGTTGAACGCTCGGTGTATCGCCATCACAGTGCAGAAGAGGAACTGGATAACATCATTATCAATCCGTTCGCTCCGCGCAGCGCCCCGCCTGAAACCCTCCCCGAGCCCAGCTCCAGAGGCTTACCCTCCCTGCCACTCGATCTTCGTCAGTGGCAAAACCAGCAGGAACGCGACCTGGTCGAAGCCAGCTTGCAACAGGCAAAATACAACCAACGCCGCGCCGCCGAGCTACTGCGCGTTACCTACCATCAATTGCGCGCCATGATGAAAAAGCACGGCATTCAGGCGCGGGACGAAGATTGAACACCAAAGCGCGTGCTGCAAACGCTGCGGCGCCGAATTACTGCGGATGACGTACCAACAATTACGATAAATTATGAACAAGCACGGTATCCGGCACGTGATATGGATTAGCCTTAGCCACATAAGATGAAAATGTGCACCCTGGTGATTATTAGGGCGTACATCGTGGCTTTGCTGCTAGCGGAGAAGTCCCCACATCATCGTTTAACTGGTCGAAAGATTTTCCAACGACAGCTCAGGTGTGGGTCGGTTTTCCCTAAAGCTTTTGTGCTGATGCAAGGCGGCAAGTGCACTAATCCCCGGGAGCATACATCAGTATGTGACTGGGGTTAGTGCGCGCAGCCAACGCAGCAGCAGTGCAAAAGATGACGGGAAAAACGACACACAAAAAAAAGCCCGCACTAGGCGGGCAACTTAATACTGGAAGCAATGTGAGCAATGTCGTGCTCTTCTTCGGTAGAGCCACCGTCGAAGCGCAGAAGAATAATAATCATTCTTATTATCATCTGTAAAGCCCTAATTGAGAATTTTTCTCATTTCCACACTAACATTGTGATTACCCCTTCGCCAGATTGGCGAAAAACAGCGCAGAACCATCATGAATTTGGGGAGTGCGTGACGTTTGCGATACACTCACGCTATTGCCTCAGAATCGTTGAGTTCTATGCCAAAATTATTCTCCTCGCTGCTGCTCGGTCTCAGCGTATTGAGTGCGTCTGCGCTGGCCGCACCAACCAATAATATCCGTAATAGCGGTTTTGTTTATTGCGTCAATGGCACGGTCAATACCTTTAATCCACAAATGGTCAGCAGCGGCCTGGTTGTGGATACGCTGGCGGCACAGCTCTATGACCGCCTGCTGGATGTGGACCCTTACACTTATCGCCTGATTCCAGACCTGGCACAGAGCTGGGAAGTGCGTGACAACGGTGCCACTTATCGTTTTCATCTGCGCAAAGATGTCTCTTTCCAGCACACAAACTGGTTTAAACCCACGCGAAAAATGAATGCCGATGACGTGGTGTTCAGCTTTGCGCGCATGTTTGACCGCCAGCATCCATGGCATAACGTCAACGGCGGCAGCTATCCCTACTTCGATAGTCTGCAATTCTCGGACTCGGTACAAAGCGTTAAAAAACTGGACAACGACACGGTCGAAATCCGTCTCAACAGTCCGGACGCCTCTTTCCTCTGGCACATCGCTACGCATTACGCGCCAATCCTGTCACAGGAATACGCCGACAAGCTGACGGCGAAAGGCCAGCAGGAGCGTCTGGATCGCGAACCGGTGGGTACCGGACCGTTCCAGTTGAGCGAGTACCGCACCGGGCAATATCTGCGCCTGGCGCGTAATCCGCAGTACTGGAAAGGTGTGCCGCGTCTGCAACAGGTGGTGATCGATCTTGGCGTGGGCGGAACGGGACGTCTTTCGAAATTGCTCACCGGCGAATGCGATGTACTGGCCTATCCGGCAGCCAGTCAGCTATCCATCCTGCGTGATGACCCGCGTTTACGTATGACGCTGCGCCCCGGCATGAACATCGCCTATTTAGCTTTCAACACGCGTAAACCGCCACTGGACCGCCCGGAAGTGCGTCACGCGCTGGCACTGGCGATCAATAACGAACGCCTGATGGAATCGATCTATTACGGCACTGCCGAAACCGCCGCCTCCATTTTACCGCGTGCTTCCTGGGCGTATGATAATGATGCGCGGGTCACTGAATACAATCCGGCGAAAGCTCGTGAAGCGCTGAAAGCGCTCGGGCTGGAAGATCTGCACTTGCGACTGGTGGTGCCTACCACCTCACAATCCTGGAACCCCAGCCCACTGAAAACCGCTGAACTGCTGCAAGCCGATTTGGCTCAGGTTGGCGTGCGCGTCACCATCGCGCCGGTGGAAGGCCGTTTCCAGGAAGCGCAGTTGATGGCGATGAATCATGATCTGACGCTGACCGGCTGGGCAACAGACAGTAACGACCCGGACAGCTTCTTTCGGCCACTGTTGAGCTGTGCAGCCATCCGCTCGCAGACCAACTTTGCGCACTGGTGTTCACCGGCCTTTGATGAATCATTGCAACGGGCGCTGTTGTCGCAACAACTTTCGGCGCGCATCGACAGCTACGATCAGGCACAGCAAATTCTGGCGCAGGAATTACCGGTATTGCCGCTGGCGTCATCGTTGCGTTTACAGGCATATCGCCATGATATTAAAGGTCTGGTGCTAAGTCCGTTCGGGAATGCCTCGTTTGCCGGGGTTTACCGTGATGAGAGCAGCGAGGAATAAGCATGATCATCTATATATTGCGTCGCCTGCTGTTGCTGCTGATCACCCTGTTT
>NZ_DAMDQC010000192.1:0-7401 GCF_032082325.1 Pantoea sp. CTOTU50773
TGTAATGGGTAATGATACGCGGATAGCGCACGCCCAGCATATGCGCGGCTTCAATGTACTCCATGTTCTTAAGGCCGAGCGTCAGGTTACGACTAAGGCGCGCATACACCGGAATGGAGAACAGCGAAATCGCGATCAGCATATTGGCCAGCCCTTCACCCAGCACGCTAACAATCAAAATCGCCAGTACGATACCGGGAAAGGCGAAAATAATATCCATCACCCACATAATCAGCGCATCGATTTTGCGTCCTGCCAGACCGGAGATGATGCCAAGCGGAATACCAATCACCATCGAGATCGCCACACTCAGGCAGACCTCGAACAGCGTGATGCGCGCGCCATAAATCACGCGGGCGAAGATGTCGCGGCCATAGTCGTCCGTGCCAAACCAGTGCGCAGCAGAGGGAGCCTGCAAGGTGTTCAGCAGATCCTGTTCGATCGGATCCCAATGGGTTAACAGCGGTGCTAACACCGCGGCCAGCACCACCAGCAGCACCAATCCGCCGCCAATCGCTATCGACGGATTGTTCTGTAGCATGCACAGGAACTGGCGACGGCGCGATCGTGTCGGCAGCAAAGAGGTATCGAGGCTGTTCATCAGTCGAACCTTATTTTTGGATTGAGCAGGCCAATCAATATTTCACCCACCAGGTTCATCAGCACCACGCCGGTGACCGCCACCAGCGTCACGCCCTGAATCACCGGGTAGTCGCGGTACTTCACCGAATCCACCAGCAGGCGGCCAATGCCTGGCCAGTTAAACACCGACTCCGTCACCACGGCGCCACCAATCAGGCTACCGAAGTTAAGTGCGACGATGGTGACAATCGGGATCAAGGCGTTGCGCAGCGCATGTTTCCAGTGAATATTCGCCGACGATAAGCCTTTGGCTTTGGCGGTACGAATATAGTCCTGACTCAGCACATCCAGCATGCTGGAGCGTGTCATGCGGGCAATCATCGCCATCGGCAAAATCGCCAGCGTGACGGTCGGCATCACGTAGTTCTTCCAGGAGTCCGCGCCCAACAGCGGCAACCAGCCGAGTTCCACCGCAAAGTAGTTCATCGCCAGCAGCGCGAGCCAGAAGTTGGCTATCGATGCGCCCGCAATGGTCAGCACCATCACGATTTGATCGGGAATACGCTGGCGATAGATCGCCCCGGTCATGCCCGCAGGCACGCCGATAGCAATCGCCAGCAGATAGGCCAGCGCCGCCAGCGACAAGGTGTAGGGCAAACGCTCGCTGATTTCGGTGATTACCGGGCGCTGTGACTGCAACGATTCCCCCAGATTGCCGTGCAGTGCTTCAGTAGCAAATTTGATGTACTGCAGCGGCAGCGGCTGATCCAAACCCAGCCGGATGCGCATGTTATCCACCGCTTCCTGCGGCGCTTCCGGGCCCGCCATCAGGCGTGCCGGATCGCCCGGCAACGCGCGGATGGCGATAAATACGATGATCGACACGCCGAAAATAATCAGCGGCAGCGAGAGCACCTTTTTCGCAACGTACGCTTTCATCAATCAGTTCTTCACTGCGTCACGAACCACAATCTGTCCGCCAGGCTGCATGGTGACGCCGCTGATGTTTTTGCGCGAGGCGTAGAGATCATCCTGATAGAACAGCAGCACCTGCGGAGCCAGCCCGCTGATCTGTTTCTGTGCCTGGAAATAGAGATCTTTGCGTTTCGCATCGTCGAGCGTGGAGGCGGCGGTATCGATCAGGTCATCGGTTTGCTTATCACTAAAGAAGCCGAGGTTCGCGCCGCCCGGTGCAAAGCTGGCGCTGTGATATAGCGGGCGCAGCTGCAAGTCGGAACCGTATAAACCGGATGACCACGACGCCAATACTGCATCAGTGCCCTGCTGGGCTTTCTCTTTGGCATCGGCGAAGGCGGCTTTGGTCCAGACGCCGCTTTCCATCTGGCGCACATTCAACTTCACGCCGATTTTAGCCCACAGCCCCTGCAACACCTGCGCGGTGCGCGCATCGGGTGCCTGAACAGCAATTGACATGCTAAAGCCATCCGGGTAACCCGCCGCTTTCAGCAAGTCTTTGGCTTTCTGCACATCGTAAGGATAATCCTTCAGATTCTTATCGTAGTTGGCATCGACCGGTGCCAGTGAAGAGTTAGCCGGCTGTGCATAACCAAACATGATGGCTTTCACCAGCGCCTGCTGATCGGTAGCAAAGTTCAGCGCCTGACGCACGCGCACGTCGCTCAACGCTTTGCTTTGCGTATTCAGATCCACCCAGAACACGGCCGCACCCGGCGACTGTTTTAAATTAACGTTGGCATTGTTTTTCAACATGCCGGCGAATTGCGGTGGCACCGGGTTAATAATATCGACCTGTCCGGATTGCAGCGCCATATTCATCACGGAAGGCTCACTGCTCCACGTCCATTTAATTTCATCAGGGCCGTTTGATTTACCCCAATAATCGCTGTTCTTTTTCTCCAGCACATATTCGCCAGATTTATATTGTTCCAGCTTATAAGGCCCGGTGCCGTCCGCTTTATTATTGATGCTGCCTGCTTTATCTGCGGTAGGGCTGACCATTAATCCTGGTCCCGATGCCAGCACGGTTAAAAAGGCGGGATTGATTTTTTTCAGCTCAAACTCAACCGTTAAATCATCGGTTTTTTTCACATCCTGAATAAAGGTGCGAACTTTACCGCTGCCCGCCAGACCGCGTTTGGTATCCAAATGGCGCTGGAAGTTTTCCACTACCGCATCGGCATTAAACGGCGTGCCGTCGTGGAATTTCACATTGGGGCGAAGCTTGAATGTCCAGTGTAATCCGCTGCTATCCGCACTCCAGGAGAGCGCCAGCGCAGGCAGAATCTTGCCGTCATCACCCAGACGCGTCAGGCCTTCATACATGTGATCGAGCACCGTGCCGGTAAAGGTAGCGGTCTGGTTGCCCGGATCCATGCTGCGTGGCGGTTCGTTTTGCATAATCACCAGCTGGCTGGCCATTGCCGCCGAGCTTGCCAGTGACGCCATGATACAACCGGCCAGCGTCAGTACCTTTAAATGCTTGAATGTGCTTTGCATGAAGGCCCTCAATGAATCATTGAAATGTTAGGTGAATTAACAACGTTATATAAGGCACACTCTCTGAACAAAAGCCAATACTTAAGTTCATATATTTTACTTATAGTTAGATCTGCGTTCAGAAAATTAACTAAATATCGTTGAATTTGTTTTCCAGCCTCATTATTGTCAGGTCATATCGCTAATGCAGTGAGAACCAACATGCTCAATGCCCACCAGCAGCAAATTTTGCGTCTGCTTATTGCCTCGCACGGCATGAGCCGTACCGCTATTGCGGAAAATATGAAGTTGAGCAAAGCCGCGATTAGCCCACTGGTCAAAGAGATGCTGAATGCCGGATTGCTGGAAGAGAGCCTGGCGGAATCCAGTGGTCAGGGTCGGCCATCGGTATTATTAAAAATGCGTGCTGACAGCGCCTATTTTCTCGGCGCCTCGCTACTCGGCGAGTACGTCGTTTTAGTGCTGATTGATATGCATGGACTGGTGCTGGCGAGCACGCACATGCCACTCGATCCTGATCCCCAACAGCTGAGTGTGACGCTAGCAGCAGCGATTCCCGATTTGATTGCGCAGAAAGGCATTTCAGCCGATCAATTAATTGGCTTGGGCGTTACGCTTTCCGGGTTTGTGGATGAAAATCAGGCAATTTGCGTGCAATCAGCGCTTCTGGGCTGGAAGAATGTCCCGCTGGCCGACATGCTCAAACAGCAAACCGGGCTGGACGTCTCGCTGGAGAACGATGCCAAAGCGCTGGCCGTCAGCGAGAAGATCTTCGGCGTGGCGAAAAAAGCGCGCAACTTCACCCTGATTTCCCATGGTGACGGCATCGGTTCCGCACACTTCTTCCAGGGTCAACTGCATCGCGGCGCACACGGCGGGGCCGGTGAAATCGCCCACTGCACCATCGAACCCGGCGGACGCCCTTGCCGATGCGGCAAACGCGGCTGCCTGGATACTCTCGCCTCGCTGACCGCGATTCGCGAGAGCATGCGCGATAAAGCACTCGAGAGCCAAACCATCGCCGAACTGGAAGCGCTGGCGGTGAAAGGCAACAGTGCCGCCATCGCCATTCTGCATCAGGCTGGTCACGCGCTGGGCCTCTCGATCGCCAACATTATTCAGATGAACGATCCCGAATTGATCGTCATCGCACATCAACCCGATGCTTTTGACGGCTTACTGAAAACCGTGGTGATGCAATCCATTGATAGCAACGTGTTGCCGTCGATCATGGGCAAAACCCCGATTTCCAGCATCGTGATCAGCGAACAGAGCTGGGCGCGCGCCGCGGCAAGCGTGGCAGCATATCGATTTATCATTCAATTACCCGACTAGCGGAGGCTTTATGCGCATTGCTTTTGGTGGCATTCATACGGAGTGCAGTACGTATAACCCGGTGCTGAACTATGCCGACGACTTCCGCATCGTGCGCGGTGACGATCTGCTGACCTACCCCTACTTTGCTTTCCTGCAGGATTACGATGCCGAATTTCTGCCGACCTTCCATGCGCGCGCCATCGCCGGTGGCCCGGTGGCGCGGGTCACTTATGATGACTTCAGGCAGGATTTTCTCACCCGTCTGCAAGCCCAGCTGCCGGTGGACGGCGTCTACCTCGCCATGCACGGCGCGGTGTATGTGGAAGGGATGGAAGATGCCGAAGGTGACTGGATTACTGCCACGCGCGAACTGGTCGGCCCGGATTGTCCGATCACCGTCAGTTACGATCTGCATGGCAACGTGACGCAGCGCATCATCGATGCCATTGATATGTTCTCAACCTATCGCACGGCGCCGCACATCGATGTGGAAGAAACCATGCGTCGATCCGTGTCGATGCTGGTGAAAAGCCTGCAAACCGGCGTGAAACCCGGTGTGATTTGGGCACCGATTCCGGTGGTGCTGCCCGGTGAGCGCACCAGTACCGAAGATGAACCGGCAAAAAGTTTGTATGCGCGTTTGCCGGGTATCAATGAAATCGACCACATTTGGGATGCGTCGCTGATGGTCGGCTATGTCTGGGCCGATGAACCGCGCGCCACTGCGGCGGCGATCATGACCGGTACCGACGCCGATGTGCTTTCCGAACAGGCAGCAAAACTGGCGCTGGCATACTGGCAGGCGCGCGACGAGTTTGTCTTCGGCTGCGTCACAGGCAGCACCGAAGAGTGCGTGAAAATGGCCATCGCCAGTGAAACTGCACCGGTGATTTTGGCCGACTCGGGCGATAACCCGACCGGTGGTGGCGTGGGCGATCGTGCCAATCTGCTGGCAGAGTTGATTCGCCAGGGCGCGCAGGATGTGATCGTCGCCGGAATCACCGATAAACCGGCCACCGATGCTGCTTTTGCGGCAGGCGTTGGGGCGAAACTCACTCTGACGATCGGTGCCACGCTCGATCCCGCAGGGGGGAAAGTTACTGCAGAATTTGAAGTCCTGCTGGTGAGTGATGATGCGCGTTCGCTGGCTAAACAGGCGCTGCTGAAAACCGGCGGCATTACGGTGGTGGTCGCCGATCGTCGTCGCCCTTATCACAATATCGCTGATTTTGAATTGCTGGGGCTTCATCCTGCGCAGGCAAAAATTGTGGTGGTGAAATCGGGTTATCTGTCACCGGAACTGGCACCACTTGCTAATCCTAACTTGATGGCGCTGTCTGAAGGCGTGGTGGATCAGTACGTCGAACGTCTGGCGCGTAAACGTAAACTGCAGCCTGCCTATCCTTTCGACACTGACTTTGAATTTCTGCCGGTCAGCACCCGTTCGGCTCGCTTTGTGGCGGCCAAATGAGTCACGAGCCGGTCTTGCAGGTAGAAAACCTCACCGTTGCGTTTCGCCATGACGATCAGTGGCGTGAGGTAGTGAAGAACGTATCGATGACCATCAACGCCAGTGAGACGCTGGCGATTGTCGGGGAGTCGGGTTCGGGCAAAAGCGTGACGTCGATGGCGATTATGCGCTTGCTGAATATGCGCCACGCGCGCGTGACCGGCAAAGTGCTGCTGAACGGCGTGGACCTGCTCAATCTGAGCGAAAAAGCGATGCGCGATATTCGTGGCAACGCCGTGGCGATGATTTTTCAGGAGCCGATGACCAGCCTCAACCCCTCTTTCACCATTGGTCACCAGATCGCTGAAGTCCTGATCAACCATCGCAACATCAGTAAGCGGGCGGCGCGGAAAGAGACGGTGAAGCTGCTGGAGAAAGTGCGCATTCCTAATGCCGCTAAACGCTTCGATGATTATCCGCATCACTTTTCCGGCGGCATGCGCCAGCGAGTGATGATTGCCATGGCGCTGGCGTTGCGACCAAAACTGCTGATTGCCGATGAGCCGACGACCGCACTGGATGTCACCATCCAGGGGCAAATTCTCGACCTGATTAAGACATTGCAGGAAGAGGAAGGCACCGCGGTACTGTTTATCACCCACGATATGGGCGTGGTGGCGGAAGTTTCAGATCGCACGTTAGTGATGTATCAGGGTGATGTGATGGAAACTGGCACCACGGCGGACATTTTCTCGGCGCCAGCCGCGGATTATACGCGCACGCTGATCGCTACCGTGCCGCAGCTCGGCGCGATGCGTGGCATTTCGGGGCCGCAGAAGTTTGCGCTGAAAGGTGATGCGGTGGCACTGCTACCTGAGCGCCCCGCTTCGCAACAGCCGCTGCTGTCGGTGAAAAACCTCAGCACCCGGTTCAGCATCCACGAAGGGCTGTTAAGCCGCAAAACCGGTGCGGTGCATGCGGTGGAGAATATCTCTTTCGATCTGATGCCCGGCGAAACCTTGTCGCTGGTCGGTGAATCCGGCTGTGGAAAATCCACCACCGGTCGCTCCCTCACCCGGCTGGTGAAAGCCGATGCCGGCGAGATCGCTTTCGACGGTTATGACGTGCTAAATCTCTCCTCCAGCGAACTGCGCCAGTTACGTCGGGCGATGCAGATGATATTTCAGGACCCGTTCGCCAGCCTCAATCCAAGGATGTCGATTCTCGAAGCCCTGACCGAGCCTTATCTGCAACATCAGCTCGGCAGTAAACAGGCTGCTCGGGAAAAGGCGGCGGAGTTGATGGAACGTGTGGGTTTGTCTTCGGCGATGATGAAACGTTATCCACATGAGTTTTCCGGCGGTCAGCGCCAGCGCATCTGTATTGCCCGTGCATTGATGCTCGACCCCAAAATGATTATTGCCGATGAATCCGTCTCTGCGCTGGATGTGACTGTCAAAGCGCAGATTATTAATCTGCTGTTGGATCTGCAGAGCAGCCTAGGGCTGTCTTATCTGTTTATTTCGCACGATATGGCGGTGGTGGAACGCATCAGCCATCGCGTGGCGGTGATG
>NZ_DAMDQC010000193.1:0-7365 GCF_032082325.1 Pantoea sp. CTOTU50773
AATCCCCAAACTTTTATTGTATTTCCTGAGTCTCATTTAACGACCTCAATGACAAAGGGCTCTATTGTCGTTTAAGTGTGCGCGCATTTTACGGGAAGGTTTATGCAGTGTAAACCAGCTTAAGGATGTGTCAGAAGGCTGTTGACACCTTTTGCTAAGGGTGTCACAGATGTTGCGCAGGGTGACAAATTATTAATTGCGACAAGCAGTTGGCGTCAATATAACAAAAAACAATGATAGAAACCGCAGAAAAATCAGGGAAAGCATAAACCGTACTATTAATGCCCATTTATTTAACAATTATGTAGCATTTGGGTGATGAGTTTTCTACAAAGTAATTGCGCACCGGATTTAAATATAATCCAGGGTTGTTAATTTAATGTTTCTTTTTCGCGATGAAAAAAATGCTATTCGTTAAAATGAGTTCGTTGTTATTTTTTTAGCCAAATATTTAGCCGCTGGCAAATTATCATTACTTAACTCAGATTTTTTCCCGGCATTTTTCTTAACGCCAGACAATCCAGAATCACACCTAGCGCCACGGCCACCAGTGCTAGTGCCATGCCCCACTCAAAAAGCGGAGTCAGCAAGGCATTGACATGCCAGACGTCAGCCGCATTTAGTGCCAGCAGCACTAACCAGAGCGACAGCAGGCCACAGCCGGCGCTAAACAGGCGCACTGTCCAGCGATAGCCTTGCGGCCACAGGCTTCGCATGACAAAACGTCCGTCTTGCTGAATGGCTTGCAGAGTGCCGCGGCTGATCCACAACAGCAATAAGCCAGGCACGCCAGCGAACACAGTGAAAGCGTAGAAGGTCGGCCAGCCCCACAGCTCAACCAGCCATCCCGCTGCCGGTCCGACATAGACACGCCCGACGGCAGAAAGCGCCGAGAGCAGCGCGAACTGCGTTGCGGAAAACGACTTATTGCACAATGTCATCAGCAGCGCCACAAACGCGGCGGTGCCCATCCCGCCGCAAAGATTTTCTATGAACACCGCGCTCGCCATGCTCCATAAATGAGGTGGCGTCACGGCCAATAGCCAGTAAGCGAAGTTGGAAACGGCCTGAAGAATGCCGAAAATCATCAGGGCACGGAACAGGCTCAGGCGTTGCATCAGCACACCGCCGTACAGCGCACCAATGATGGTTGCCAGCAATCCCAGCGTTTTATTCACCAGTCCGACATCGCCGGCGCTGAAACCTACGCCGCGAATCAGGAAGGTGGTGGTGAGCGACGCAGCAAAAGCATCACCGAGCTTATAAAGGATAATTAAGGTGATCAGCAGCCAGGCATTGTTACGCAGGAAGAAGTCTTTGAGCGGGAACGAAACGGCCTGACGCAGGGTGTGCGGCTCGCGCGCGGGTGCTGCGGGCTCTTTGGCCAGCAATGTCGCAATCAAACCTGGCAACATCAACAGTGCCATTAACCAGTAAGTCGCCTGCCATCCCAGATAGCGATCGGCCAGCCACAGCGCCAGTCCGCCTGAAATCAGCATCGCCAGGCGATAACCCAACACAGTAATCGCGGCTCCGCTGCCCCGTTCTTCTGGCGGTAGCACATCGGTTTTCCAGGCATCAAACACGATATCCTGCGATGCAGAACAGAAGGCAACCAGCACGGCCAGGGCAGCTAGCAGCGTCAGATCGCGCGAAGGCTGCATAAAGCCCATGGCGATAATACCGGCGATCAGTGCGAGTTGAGTGACCAGTAGCCAGCCACGGCGACGGCCAAGAAACGGCGGGGTATAGCGATCCATCATCGGCGACCACAGGAACTTAAACACGTAAGCCTGGCCGACAAGGGAGAAGAAACCGATGGTTTTCAGGTCGACATTCTCTACGGTCATCCACGCCTGTAGGGTCCCGGCCGTGAGTGCTAAAGGCAGTCCGGAAGCAAAACCGAGCAGCAGTAATACGGCTGCATTACGTTGGGTGAAAATGCGCAGATAGTGAGAAGTCATAACCAACCTGAAATGATGCCCGGCCAAAGATGACCGGGCAGAATAGCTGAGGAATTAGCGGGCGTTCTGTTTAATAAATTCGTGAACGCTGGTGTCCTGCGCCATATCAGCAATCACGTCGCTCAGGGTAGAGTTGACCGCGTTGGTGATCTTCGCGTTAGTGGCGGTGAATGCGCCTTCTACGCTGTAAGTCTGACGATAGTTTTTAACCTGCTTGTTACCGTTTTTCGCGGTTGCAATGATGGAAATGTCAGCTTTGGTGGTAATGCTGTAACGCACGTTACCTTGTGTCACATCAGCGTAAAGACCATTGACGACAATCTGCAGGTCAACCGCACCGTTTGGTCCGATCATATAACCGCGTGCTGTCATCTGCTTCTCCAGCACTTCCTGTAACAGGAAACGCAGATCGCGCGATGGTGTTAAGGTGACTAACTGACCGTCACGATTCACTTTTGCCAGTGCCTGATCGGAACGCTGATCGGCACCGTTAACGCTGATGGTGGCACCCATCAGACCGGGATCTTGCTGTGGCAGCTGGATCTTAGGCTGAATGTTCAGGGTGGTGTTATTGCTGGCACAGCCGGCTAAAATAAACGCAGCCAGCAGAGGGAATAACAGTTTTTTCAACATACTCATTCTCGTTAGCATATGGGTTGGTTTGCAAAACTGCGGCCATCATAGCATTGCGCGACGGCGAAAAAAGCCCCGTGCCAGTGGAAATTGATTGTAAAGGCTTTTTTCGGACAGGCGGTCATGCAACAGCATTGACCTGACGCATGAGCCCGTTAAGATGCGCAGCAGATCAGGAATTATTTCCGGCGCGCCTGCGGGTTGGGCAAAAAACCTACTAATATTTAAACAGATGGGCACAGCGCTCGCCGTTGAGGAGTGTTAACAATGATTCGCGAACAAATAGAAGAAAAGCTGCGTAAGGCGTTCGAACCTGCACATCTCGAAGTGCATGATGAAAGCTATCGTCATAACGTGCCCGCTGGTTCTGAAAGTCACTTTAAAGTGGTGATTGTCAGCGATGTGTTTACCGGCCAGCGATTCCTGCAGCGTCATCGCGCCATTTATGGCGAACTGACCGAAGAGTTAGCAGGGAGCGTGCACGCACTGGCACTACACACTTACACGCAAAAAGAGTGGGATGGCTTGCAAGATACCGTGCTGGCGTCACCGAACTGTCGTGGAGCGGGTACCCTCGCCTGAGTTCACACTTCATCCTCTCTCAAAACGGCCTGCGGGCCGTTTTCTTTTCATCTATTACCCTCAAACGCGATCCATGGCGCAAAAAAGCAGCAAAACCGCTAAAAAGTGGTGAGTTTGCAGCCTCGACTCATTCCAGCGATGCCGCTATAATGCGGCGTCTATTTTTCCGGAATGTCTTCGGGACGCTTCTGGTGACAGGGATTAGGTTCTGCCTGCAGAGGCCGTCCCGATTGTTGGATACGGCGCATTTAATGTGTGGTGTCTGAAGTTGACCGAGCACGTGATTTTTTGAGGTAACAAGATGACAGTTTCAGTAGAAACCACTCAGGGTCTGGGCCGTCGCATTTCGATTACTGTTGCAGCTGACAGCATCGAAAGCGCAGTGAAGAAAGAACTGGTGGAAGTGGCTAAGAAAGTCCGTATCGACGGTTTCCGTAAAGGCAAAGTGCCGGCAAACATCATTTCTCAGCGCTACGGTGCTTCTGTTCGCCAGGACGTGCTGGGCGAGCTGATGACGCGCAACTTCGTTGACGCCATCATCAAAGAGAAAATCAACCCAGCTGGCGCACCAAACTACGTGCCAGGTGAGTACAAAGAAGGTGAAGATTTCACCTACGCGGTTGAGTTCGAAGTGTATCCTGAAGTTGAGCTGAAAGGCCTGGATGCTATCGAAGTCGAGAAGCCAGTGGTTGAAGTCACCGATGCTGACGTTGATACCATGCTGGAAACCCTGCAGAAGCAGCAGGCGACCTGGAAAGAGAGCGATGCAGCAGCGACTGCTGAAGATCGCGCAACCATCGACTTCTCCGGTTCAGTAGACGGCGAAGAGTTCGAAGGCGGCAAAGCGTCTGACTTCGTACTGGCGATGGGCCAGGGTCGTATGATCCCAGGCTTCGAAGAAGGTGTTGTTGGCCACAAAGCGGGCGAAACCTTCACTATCGACGTGAAATTCCCGGACGATTACCACGCTGAAACCCTGAAAGGGAAAGACGCGAAGTTCGAAATCGTGCTGAAAAAAGTGGAAACTCGCGAGCTGCCAGAACTGACTGAAGAGTTCATCAAGCGCTTTGGCGTTGAAGATGGTTCCGTTGCCGGTCTGCGTGCAGAAGTGCGTAAGAACATGGATCGTGAGCTGAAAGGCGCTATTCGTAACCGCGTGAAATCTCAGGCGATTGATGGTCTGGTTGAAGCCAACGACATCGACGTGCCAGTGGCACTGATCGACAGCGAAATCGACGTTCTGCGTCGTCAGGCTGCTCAGCGTTTTGGTGGCAACGAGAAGCAAGCTTTCGAACTGCCACGTGAGTTGTTCGAAGAGCAGGCTAAACGTCGCGTTGTTGTCGGTCTGCTGCTGGGCGAAGTGATTCGCATCAACGAGCTGAAAGCTGACGAAGACCGCGTTAAAGCGCTGATCGAAGAGATGGCTTCTGCATACGAAGACCCGCAGGAAGTGATCGAGTTCTACAGCAAGAACAACGAGCTGATGAACAACATGCGCAACGTTGCGCTGGAAGAGCAGGCTGTTGAAGCGGTTCTGGCGAAAGCCAAAGTGACCGATAAAGCAACCAACTTCCAGGAACTGATGAACCAGACCTCAGCGGCCTGATTCGTTAGTTAACCGAAAGTGCGAAGCCCGCGACTGAAAAGTCGCGGGCTTTTTCGTTTTAGGGTGCTAACCGCATAGATTTGTCCTCTATTTGCCTAATTAATCGGCAAATTGTTCGCTAAGCTCTTTTTCCGTGTTAGCGAATGGGCAAAAGGTTGTTATGCTTGAAACAACTGGGCAGCATCCCCAGATACAGGGAGAATGCATGAAAACAGTGAGACTGGCTGATTAACCGTCCTGTTATGTCGGAGTGAGAAGGCAGCGCATAGTTTTCCCGACGCGCCTCACGTAATATCGGTACAGAATGTTGCCAATGAAATTTATCAGGAGACGGTAATGTCATACAGTGGCGATCGTGAATTTACTGCACCGCACATGGCGCTGGTGCCAATGGTGGTCGAACAAACCTCGCGCGGCGAGCGTTCATACGACATTTACTCCCGCCTGCTCAAAGAGCGTGTGATCTTCCTGACCGGCCAGGTTGAAGATCATATGGCCAACCTGATCGTGGCGCAGATGCTGTTTCTGGAAGCTGAGAATCCTGAAAAAGACATTTATCTCTACATTAACTCGCCAGGCGGCGTGATTACTGCCGGGATGTCGATTTATGACACTATGAAATTTATCAAGCCGGACGTCAGCACCATTTGTATGGGTCAGGCTTGTTCAATGGGTGCGTTCCTGCTGACTGCAGGTACCAAAGGTAAGCGCTTCTGCCTGCCGAATTCCCGCGTCATGATTCACCAGCCGCTGGGCGGTTATCAGGGCCAGGCGACGGATATCGAAATCCATGCGCGTGAAATTCTGAAAGTGAAGCAGCGTATGAATGAGTTGATGGCTGAACATACCGGCAAATCACTGGAAGAGATCGAACGCGACACTGAGCGCGATCGTTTCCTCTCTGCCAGCGAAGCGGTAGAGTATGGCTTGGTCGATTCCATCCTGACGCATCGCCAATAAGACACATCTGGCTGCCCCTTACGCTATAGTTAACGGGGCAGCACGATGAGTTGCATGAATATCGGCCGTTGATGTGCGGCCAGTGCCGTACACCAAATTGGGTCTGAGAACGAAAAGAGGTTAGCTGATGACAGATAAGCGCAAAGACGGTTCAGGTAAGTTGCTGTACTGCTCTTTCTGCGGCAAAAGCCAGCATGAAGTCCGTAAGCTGATTGCCGGGCCGTCAGTGTATATTTGCGACGAATGTGTTGATTTATGCAACGACATCATTCGCGAAGAGATTAAAGAAGTGGCTCCGCACCGTGAGCGCAGTGCACTGCCGACACCGCATGAAATCCGTCATCATTTAGATGATTACGTCATCGGTCAGGAAAGGGCGAAAAAAGTGCTGGCGGTAGCGGTCTATAACCACTACAAACGTCTGCGCAACGGCGATACCAGTAATGGAATCGAACTGGGCAAAAGTAACATTCTGCTGATCGGTCCAACCGGTAGCGGTAAAACCTTGCTGGCTGAAACCCTGGCGCGTTTGCTGGATGTTCCGTTCACCATGGCGGATGCCACCACCCTGACCGAAGCCGGTTATGTGGGTGAGGATGTGGAAAACATCATCCAGAAATTGCTGCAGAAGTGTGATTACGATGTGCAGAAAGCACAGCGCGGTATCGTTTATATCGATGAAATCGATAAGATTTCTCGTAAGTCAGATAACCCGTCAATCACGCGTGACGTATCCGGTGAAGGCGTACAGCAGGCGTTGCTGAAGCTTATCGAAGGTACCGTTGCCGCGGTTCCGCCGCAGGGTGGACGTAAGCATCCACAGCAGGAGTTCCTGCAGGTTGATACGTCTAAGATCCTGTTCATTTGTGGTGGTGCTTTTGCTGGCCTCGACAAAGTGATTTCCCAGCGCGTGGAAACCGGATCCGGTATCGGCTTCGGCGCTACGGTGAAAGGTAAATCGCAAAAAGCCAGCGAAGGCGAGTTGCTGTCGCAGGTTGAGCCAGAAGATCTAATCAAATTTGGTCTGATTCCAGAATTCATTGGTCGTCTGCCGGTGGTGGCGACGCTGAGTGAATTGAGTGAAGAAGCCCTGATTCAGATTCTGCGCGAACCGAAGAATGCGTTGACCAAACAGTACCAGGCTCTGTTTAACCTTGAAGGTGTGGAGCTGGAGTTCCGAGATGAAGCGCTGACGGCGATCGCTAAGAAAGCGATGTCACGCAAAACCGGCGCGCGTGGTCTGCGTTCTATCGTAGAAGGTGCGCTGCTGGAAACCATGTACGATCTGCCATCGATGGATGACGTGGAAAAAGTGGTGATTGATGAGTCAGTGATTGACGGTCAATCCGAGCCGATGTTGATTTATGGTAAGCACGAAGCTCAGGCTTCTGGCGAATAAATAAACAATCTAACCATGTTGTTATCTTAAAAAAGGGGAAAATGTTTCCCCTTTTGTTTTTCTCTCTCCCCTGACATTGAATGTCGACCAAGCATCCCCATATACTCAATATCCTGTGGGTTGAACTGCAAACTTCTTTTACGCGGTACCCATCACCTGGCGGACATTAAACTAAGAGAGAGCTCTATGAATCCTGAGCGTTCTGAACGCATTGAAATCCC
>NZ_DAMDQC010000194.1:0-7362 GCF_032082325.1 Pantoea sp. CTOTU50773
CCGCGATGTGGTGGCCTCGACCAAAGTTGCGCTGGATATGATGCAGCGTCTGAACGGTATGTTTGACGGTGACTGGTTGTTAACAGTGGCCGCCTATAACAGCGGTGAAGGACGCGTGCTGAAAGCGATAAAACAGAATAAGGCGCGCGGCAAGCCGACTGATTTCTGGCACTTATCGTTACCACGCGAAACCACGGTCTATGTACCTAAGATGTTGGCCTTGAGTGAAATCCTCAAGAACAACAAGCAGTACGGTATCAAATTGCCGACCCCGAACGAAAGCCGTGCTTTAGCACGTGTGGAAGTGGGACAGCAAATTGAACTGACGCAGGCTGCAGATATGGCCGGCATGTCGCTCAACAAGTTGAAGAGCTTCAACGCCGGTTATAAAAATGGCACCACTGCGCCAAACGGACCGCACTATATTATGGTGCCTAAGTCCAACGTTGCTAAGCTGCGCAATTCACTGGCATCCGGTGACATTGCATCCGTGCAGCCTGTTGAAATGGCGAAAGTCAGTGCAGCAGGAAACAACTACACGGTACGCAAAGGCGACACCTTGTCAGCAATTGCTAACAAGCTTGGCGTCAGCGTCAGTGCACTGAAACAGCAGAACAACTTGCGTAGCGCTTCCGTTCGCATCGGTCAGAAATTGACGGTGGGCGGTAAAGCAACGCAGTTGGCGGATAACGGCAACAGCATCACCTACCGTGTACGTAAGGGTGATTCTTTTGCCAGTATTGCAAAACGTCATGGTGTGAACACCCAGGATGTTATGCGCTGGAACAGTGACGCTAAAGACATTCAGCCGGGCGATAAGCTCACGCTGTTTGTGAAGAATAGCGCAACACCTGATACCTAATGCGTCGAAAAGGCTGACTTTTGTCAGCCTTTTTCATTTTTATTACCTCAACGAGGTCGTGGCAACCTGTTATCTCTCTCCTCTCTCCTCATTCCCCTTCTGAAGACTTTTATCCCGATTAAAAACCCTTAGACGTGATGTTGGTCAAATATCCACCTGGAGCAACTTGTATGGTAGCAGCCAACCGATAGTGTTAACGAAAGGCGCCGCATTCGTAATTTAAATGTTACATGGCGTGCATTCACCCTATCGCTGAAACGTGAGTTCAGTGATTCGATAAACCATCGGTAGGATAAGGGTTGAGAATGAGCGATAGCCTTAACGAACAGCTTAAGGAAGCAGATAATGCTTCAGGGCAGCAAACGACCACGACAACACCACGCTGGTTACCTCGTGCCCATCCTTTATCATGGGCCATGCTGGTCATCACGACACTTGCTATCTTGATGAACTCGATAGACCGTATCATCTTACCCACCCTGTTGCCGGCAATAATGAAGGATTTCAATCTTAGTGAAGTGCAGGCTGGGTGGATTAACTCGCTAAGCTTCTTCGGTACGTTGTCAGGTGCGGTACTATTTGGCCTGCTTTCCGATTATATCGGTAGCGGTTATCGCCGCTGCTATAGCTGGTGCCTGGCAGTTTTGGTGGAGATCATATCTGGTGTTGCTACAGCATTTTGCAAATCGCTGGGGGCATTTCAGGCGCTGCGTGTTTTTATGGGGATGGGTACCGGCGGCTCAGAGCCAATTAATGTGGCATTGCTCGGCGAGTGGTGGCAAAAAGAAAATCGAGGTTTCGCCATTGGCGTACATCACACCGGTTTTCCGCTTGGGCAATTCATTGGTCCGATTTTAATTGCTGCGATTTTAATGTTTGGTGATTGGCGCCATGCATTTCTGTTTATCCCTTTGATCGGGTTAATCATCGTGGTATTGCAGTTGATTATAGGAACCAAAAAAAATCATCAACGCGTCTTTAACTGGATCGACGAACACAAACTGACTCGCCCGATCGAAACCAAACCGCAGAAATCCAGCCTGAAAAATTCCTTTAGCTGCCTTAAAAACCGTAATTGCCTGATGGCGATTGCACTGGTCTTTGGTTTTATCTGGGCTGAAATGGGGATTGCAAACTTCTTAACCCTCCAACTCACACGTGAGGTCGGTTTGGACCTATCCACCGCCGCCATCATTTCGGGTGCTTCGGGCATCACCGGCTGGATTGGTCAGATCGTTTGGGGCAGTTTTTCGGATAAACGCGGGCGTAAGACATCTCTGACGATCATTATCGCGGGCTGGATCCTTGCCTGTTCGCTCTGCATTTTTATTCATTCTGCCGCACTTGCCTGGGGTATCCTGATTTTTTGGGGGCTGTTCCGCAATTCGCCCTATCCTGTTGCGTATGCGCTGCTGATTGATTCTTCACCTCATGCAGCAGCTTCGAGCCTTGGATTGATGATTGGTTTGGCGGTGGGTATCGCTGGCATTCTGGTCGCCCCTGTTAGCGGCTGGATTATCCATTCGTGGGGTTTCAGCGTGCACTATGCCGTAATCGTCGGGATGCTGCTGCTTTCTTGCATTCCCCTTGCCCTGCTCAAAGAAACGGTAAATGTGAATAAGTGAGGATGACATGACAGCTCTCTGGAAACAGATTCGCAGCAGCAAAATAGTAGAACTTAGTCATTTACATCAAACCAGCATGCCCGTATGGCCGACACACCCGAAATTTATCCGTGCGGATAATGAAACTTATTCAACCGGCGATGGAAATTATAACTGCCAGATAATCATGGGGGATCATTGCGGGACTCATGTCGATGCTCCTTCACACTTTATTGAAGGCGGCAAGACAATCGAAGAGATTGATGTATGCCAGTTAATGGGCCGGGGCCTGCTGCTGGATATGCGACATATTGCGCCCAGCCACACTTTTGGTGTTAAGGATATTCAACTTTGGGAAAGGGACTTTGGCGCAATTGAGGCTGATGACATCGTCATTTTTCGCACAGGCTGGCATGAAAAATGGGCTCTTAAACCCGATCACAGCGCATTTCTGCAGGATTGGCCGGGGCTTTCTGCAGAAGGTGCTGCTTATCTGATTGCAAAAGGTGTAAAGGTATTTGGCACCGATGCCCTCTCGCTTGATGCCTTTGGCAATGCAGAAAATCCCGCGCATTTAGCTGTACTGGGTAACGATAATCTTATTATCGAAAATCTGGCCAACTTAGAGATGTTGCCTGCGCACTTTTGCTTTCTTGCACTACCACTTCGAATTGAGCGCGGGTCAGCCTCGCCGGTGCGGGCGATTGCGTTCATTGAGACTTAGCGGGCAAGCGCTGTTGGCGTGAACTCGACTAACAGTGGATTGTGATCAGAAGCGCGCGTGACCAGCACAGAAGCCTCGCTAACTTTCATATCACGGTAGAAGACAAAATCTAACGGACGGCCAAACGCTTTACGCCGATGGTCATCCGTGAAATTCACTTCGTGTAATGCCATCTCTGCGGCAAAGCGATACAGCGCGTTCATGCGCTGACGGCTCCAGGCATTGAAATCGCCGGCCATGATCACCGGTCCGCGATGATGTTGAATCTGTTCGCCAATCGGCCCAAGTTGCTTGCTGTAGACATCCACACCCAGGCTGAAATTCACCGCGTGAATATTGACCACCATCAGCATTTCGCCGGTCGGCAGTGGATAGGCCGTCACCAGCGCCGATTTTGCCAGGCGTAATAAAGGTTCGCGCTCACGCAATGGACAGCAATACACAGGATGCGCAGAAGCGAGCGTCATCACGCCGGAGGGATGTTGGGGTAAGACGAAGGCAGGTACCTGATCGGCCGCCAGATAGTTACTGGTGGCGAATTTGACCAACTCAGGGGTGGTTTGTGCTTCCTGAAGTAAAACCAGGTGAGCATCTTTGCCGAAACCCTGCAGTACGGACATCCAATCAGCCCGCTGCTGCTTGAAGATATTCCATACTAAAACCCGCAATGCAGGATCCGCAGGTAACGGTGCACCAGGCGGCAGCGCCTGTCCCAGATGCAACATCGCCCCAGGCGGAAATATCCGCTCTGCAGGCTGACCCGCTGTATAACGCATTGCATATGTTTTCTTTCGCACTTTCCCGCCTGGCTGATTTACGACTACAACTTCACCTGACAGTTATAGGGATTTTAGGACAGGGTTTCAATTGGCGTTGTTAATTGTCGGAATTAGCTTCACAGCATATTACGGTAACAACCCGCCCTTTAGCGGGTTGTTGACCTCATTATTCCGTGGCAAATGCAGTACGGGGTTTGTCGAGCTGACCGCTCAGTCTTACCAGCAATAGCGCGATAAAAACAATGACAGCGCCAACCCAAGGGGTTTGAGCCAGACCGTAGTGTTCGACAATATGACCACCAACCAATGACCCTAGTGCAATCCCGATGTTAAACGCCGCGATATTCAGTCCTGACGCCACATCAACTGCACCAGGCGCATAGGACTCAGCCTTCTGCACCACATAGACCTGCAGGCCCGGTACGTTAGCGAAGGCAAAAATCCCCATTACCAGCACCGTTGCCAGCGCCATAAAGTGTGTATTAGCCGTAAACTGGAATATCAACAGCAATACCGCCAATGTGCTAAAGATCAGCGTTAACGCGGGTACAGCCCCGTGACGATCGGCCAACTTGCCGCCCCAGATATTGCCGATGGCTACAGAGATACCATACCCCAGCAGAATGATACTGACCGCTGTCGGGGAAAAACCGGCTAATGACTGCATCATCGGCGCCAGGAAAGTAAAGGCAGTAAACACACCACCGTAGCCCAGCGCGGTGATGGCATAAATTAATAGCAGGCGTGGATTCACCATGACGCGCGCTTGCTGCGCCAGAGTAGTAACAGGTGGCTGCGCAATATTACGTGGTATCAGTACCATGCTGCTGACTAAAGCAATCACACCCAACATGGAAACTGCGAGGAAACTTTCACGCCACCCAAAGTGCTGACCAATCAGTGTACCCAAGGGCACTCCGGTTACCAATGCCACCGTCAGACCGCCAAACATGATGGCGATGGCACTTGCAGCCTTCTCCTTACTCACCAGACTGGTCGCAATCGTTGAACCGACCGAGAAGAATACACCGTGCGCGAGTCCCGTTAGCAAGCGAGCAACGACCAACGTCTCATAGTTCGGTGCCAACCAGGCGACCAGGTTGCCCACCGTAAAAAGCACCATCAGCCCTATCAGCAGTGGCTTGCGCGGCACTTTGCCGGTTAAAGCAGTAAGCACTGGCGCCCCCACGGCGACACCAAGGGCGTAAATTGAGACCAACATACCTGCTGAAGGTAGCGTGATGTTAAGTTGTTCCGCAATCGTAGGGATTAAGCCTACGATCACGAACTCAGTGGTTCCGATAGCGAAGGCGCTGATAGTCAGCGCCCAGAGTGCAAGTGGCATGATTGACTCCCATGTATGTTTTGATGGGCGCCATTATCGACTCATGCTTTAATGACAAAAAGATGCAAAGTGAGAATAGACTTTTGCTTCGGAGAGCATAATGAAAGCATCGTCTGATGAGTTGAAAGTTTTTATTGCTGTGGTAGAAAGCGGCAGTTTTAGCCGTGCGGCGGAACAACTGCAGATGGCGAATTCGGCTGTGAGTCGCACTGTCAAAAAACTGGAGAACAAACTTGGAGTGGCTTTACTCACGCGCACCACCCGGCAGCTCGCACTGACTCAGGAAGGTGAGCACTACTTTAAACGCGTTCAGAAACTTATGCAGGAGATGTCGACCGCTGAAAATGAGCTCATGGAACGTCAGCAGGCTCCGCAAGGTCTTCTGCGCATAGACGCTGCCACGCCGGTCATTCTGCATTTGATTCTGCCGATGATTAAACCCTTCCGTGAGCGCTACCCCGACGTCACCCTGTCGCTTATCTCGTCGGAGAGCTTTATCAATCTGATTGAACGTAAAGTCGATGTAGCTATTCGCGCAGGCAACCTGACGGATTCGACCTTACGAGCACGTTTGCTGTTTATCAGCTATCGCAAATTGGTAGCAACTCCGGCTTATCTGGCGAAAAGGGGTGTCCCCCTCTCTACATCGGATTTGATAAATCATGAATGCCTTGGATTTGTAGAACCGCTGCGCCTGAACCGTTGGCCTGTGTCTGAGAATGGTCATGACCTTTATGACATCGTGCCGGGAATGTCCTCAAACAGCGGTGAAACTATTAAACAACTTTGTCTCGATGATCAAGGTATCGCTTGTTTGTCCGGTTATATGGTAGACAGTGAAATCGCGGATGGGACATTTATTGAGGTGTTGGCACAACAGCGAGTACCCGTAGCGATGCCGTTCAACGCGGTCTATTACAGCGATCTGGGCGTTAGCCAACGAGCACGTGCTTTTATCGACTTTCTCAGTGAGTGGGTTAAGCAACAGCCCTGGCGAATGCAGGACTGAATATTTCGTCACTTAATCCCAGTCCGGAGCCAACCCTTCAGGGCTAACCAACCGCTGCTGGCGATCCAGTGATGAGATGCTTTTCATATCCTCCGCATCAAGCATTAAGTTAGCAGCATCCATATTGCTGGCCAGATTATCGCGCTTAGTTGAAGAAGGGATCACGCTGAAGCCAGATTGCATCGCCCACGCCAGAACGATTTGTGCCGGTGTCGCCTGATGTTTGTGCGCAATCGACTGGATGGTCGCATCCCTTAGTGCCTCTCCATAAGCCAGTGTCATGTAAGACGTGATATGCAATCCTTGCTGCTTAGCAAATTCAACAACTTCGCGGTTTTGCAGGAACGGATGGAGTTCAATCTGGTTAGTGGCGATGTTTTCAATGCCAACCGCAGCAATGGCCTCTTTCATCAACGCAATCGGGAAGTTTGAAATGCCGATTTGACGCGTCAGCCCTGCTTCTTTCGCAGCCATTAATGCCTGCATACTCTCTTTTACCGATACTACTGCGCCGGGTGAAGGCCAGTGGATCAATGTAAGATCAACATAATTGGTGCGCAGTTTTGACAGACTTTGCTGCAAACTCGGTATTAGCTTTTCAGCCGATAGGTTTTCGATCCAGATCTTGGTAGTAATAAAGAGTTGATGACGAGCTATGCCACTTTCAGCAATAGCCTGACCAACAGCGGCTTCATTTTCATAGATTTGGGCAGTATCGACCGCACGGTATCCGAGTTCCAGTGCCGTTTTCACGGAATGGATTACAACATCATCTTGCAGGCGAAAAGTGCCTAAACCAAAGGCTGGGATTGTCATGATTTCCTCATCGTTTGTGGATTATTGCGATGGGAAGTATTTTGGCAGCTTTATTGTTGACGAAAAATCCGCTTATAAGCAGAAGAATATTGCGTTTAAATCAATAATTAACACTGAATTTTGCACATGAAAAAGCCCTGACTTATTAAGTCAGGGCTATTCAATTAAGTGGCGGAACGGACGGGGCTCGAACCCGCGACCCCCTGCGTGACAGGCAGGTATT
>NZ_DAMDQC010000195.1:0-7344 GCF_032082325.1 Pantoea sp. CTOTU50773
CCATCACGCCCGGCGCGGCCGGTTTCCTGATAGTAGGATTCGATATTGCGCGGAATATCGAAGTGCACCACGAAACGCACGTTAGGCTTGTTGATGCCCATACCAAATGCCACAGTGGCGACCACAATTTGCAAGTCATCACGCTGGAAGGCTTCCTGCACGTGCGCGCGCTGGGCGCTGTCGATACCGGCGTGATACGCGCCGACACTCAGCCCACGGCTTTGCAGACGCGCAGCCGTGTCTTCCACCTTGGCACGGCTGTTACAGTAAATAATGCCGCTCTTACCGCGCTGCTCTTGCACGTAGCGCAACAGCTGATCGGTGGGTTTGAATTTCTCCACCAGCGTGTAGCGAATATTCGGGCGGTCAAAGCTGCTGATTTGAATCAGCGGATCGTCCATCTGCAACAGATGAGCGATGTCATTACGCGTGGTTTCGTCAGCGGTTGCCGTCAGCGCCATCACCGGCAGATCCGGGAAACGCTGACGCAGTTGACCAATCGAGCCATATTCCGGGCGGAAATCATGGCCCCATTGCGAGATACAGTGTGCTTCATCCACCGCCAGCATCACCGGATTCCACTGGTGCAGGCTGTCGAGGAAGTTATCCATCATCAGACGTTCAGGCGCGATATACAGCAGCTTCAGCTTGCCGGTACGACAATCCGCAAACACTTGCTGCTGCTGCTCACGCGTTTGCGTCGAGTTAAGACACGCCGCTGCCACGCCGTTGGCCAGCAATTGATCGACCTGATCTTTCATCAGTGAGATCAGCGGTGAAACCACCAGCGTCAACCCTTCGCGCACCAGCGCCGGGATTTGATAGCACAGCGATTTCCCGCCGCCGGTCGGCATCACCACCAGACAATCACGCCCGGCAAGAGCGGTTTCGATGATGGTTTGCTGACCGGGACGAAATTGCTGGTAGCCGAAGGTATCTTGTAATACCTGCTGCGCCAGCATTTCCTGATTAAGCACTGCCGATGTTGCCACGGTAATCCTGTTTTTCTGACTGGTTAGAACAGATCGTTAAGTGTTACGCCCACGCCAAAACGGGTCTGGCGGTGGTTATAGTCGATAAGCGATTCACCATACCCGCTGAACAGCTGGGTGTAAAAGCGCACATGTTCAGAGATAGGATAGCTCCAGGCGAAAGTCGCGCCGCCATAGCCGCTGTTCCAGTTGTAATTACCTTCCACGCTGAAAATACTTTCACCCATTTCATAACCGAGCTTGGCGCGATAGTAGCCCATGTACTTGGTGATGTCGGGGTTATCATCATTATTTTCATTTTCTGGAATGCGATACCAGGGTTTGATTTCCGCGAGGAAGTTACCGTTCTGCGCCATCAGGCGCGCATAGACGCGGTTCCAGCTGCGTGAAGTCGGATCGCTGCGGCCATTAGACTCGTGGTTAAGACCGGTTTCGATGTCGCGCAGAGTCCAGCCGGCAAAGGTGTAATCCGTTGCCCAGCCAAGGAAAATCTGCGGCTCATAGTTGGTTTCACGGAACGGCGATGAGGCTCCACGGTTAGAGAGCTGCCACCACGAGCGTTGCGTATAGGATGCGGCCAGCACCGAATTATCACCCAGAATGCCACGCCACAGCGGGAACGCCAGGCTGAGCTGGAATTTTACTTCATCGTTTTTTGCTTTGTCTGCCCAGTTGTACGAAGAGATCGCCTCTTTGTTCATGTCGCTGGTGTAGGTGTAGAGCAAATAGTTGTTTTCGTACGGATAAAGCACGAACGGGTTATCGTGTTTCTCCAACAGGTTCGCAATAATACTGCCCTTCACTGCCGGGGCGTCATGCACCTCTTTTATAGTGGCTTCATCAGCCTGTGCCAGCGCAGGTATCATCAAAGCTGCGGTCAGCAACGCGTATAGCTTACGCATAACATTCTCCAGGGAACTGCGTGTTGTCATTATTAGGCCCATGTTCAAAAAGCACGCCATTCTACACGCAAAGAGACAGGTTGATCAGTGCCGATTTCTGAAACTGGAAAGCCGCGCGAACGCGGCATAATATACACAACTCTTTAACATCTTAAGGCAGAAAACATGTCATCCCCGTTGCTGTCACAGCAGGAAGCTCGCCGTCTGATTGGCGAAATCTTTGTCTATCACATGCCCTTCAATCAGGCGCTCGGTTTGGAGCTGGACCGCCTCGAAGCCGATTACGCCGAATTGGGCTTTGCCAACAAAACCATGCTGGTTGGCAATGCGGCCCAAAATATTTTGCACGGTGGCGTGATTGCCTCAGTGCTGGATGTCGCTGCCGGGCTGGTGTGCGTCAGCCATGCGCTGTCGCGTCAGGAGAGCATCAGCGAAGAGGAGTTGCGTCAGCGTCTGTCGCGCATGGGCACTATCGATATGCGCGTTGACTATCTGCGCCCCGGACGCGGCGAACGCTTTGTCGCTACCAGCAGCCTGCTGCGCGCCGGCAATAAAGTGGCGGTAGCGCGAGTGGAACTGCACAACCAGCAGGGCGATTATATCGCCACAGCAACCGCCACCTATTTGATTGGCTAGTTAGCTTTTTGGAAAGCATGATGGATACGCAACAAACGCGTCAGGGCATTGGCTATGCGCTCGGCGCTTATTTTATCTGGGGCATTGCGCCAGCCTACTTCAAGCTGGTGAAAGAAGTCCCGCCAACAGAAATCATGACGCATCGCGTGATTTGGTCGGCACTGTTTATGCTGGTACTGATTACCCTGAGCCGGAGCTGGCAGCAGGTGCGCACGGTGCTCGCTCAGCCAAAGAAAGTGCTGTTGCTGGCCGTCACTGCCGTCACCATTGGCGGCAACTGGCTGCTGTTTATCTGGGCAGTGAATAATCAGCACATGCTGGAAGCCAGCCTCGGCTACTTTATCAACCCGCTGATCAACGTAGTGTTTGGCATGCTGTTCCTGCGCGAGCGCTTCCGCCGCTTGCAGTGGCTGGCGGTGTTGCTGGCAACGATTGGCGTGCTGGTGCAGCTGTGGCAATTTGGCTCGCTGCCGATTATTGGCCTGGGGCTGGCGCTAAGTTTTGCCGTCTACGGTCTGCTGAGGAAAAAAATCCAGGTGGATGCGCAGAGCGGCATGCTGATCGAGACCGCATGGTTATTCCCGCTGGCGGCCATCTATTTGTTTGGCTTTGCTGACAGCGCCACCAGCCACCTCAGCGCCAATCCAATGAGCCTCAATTTCAAGCTGATCGCGGCGGGCATCGTCACCACGATTCCGCTGATGCTGTTTGCCGCCGCCTGTGCGCGTCTGCGTTTGTCGACCGTGGGCTTTTTCCAATACCTCGGTCCCACGTTGATGTTCCTTTTGGCCGTGCTGTTCTACGGCGAGAGCCTGACGCCGGACAAGATGGTCACCTTCGGCTTTATCTGGCTGGCACTCGCCGTATTTATCGTTGATGCAAGCGTTCTCAGCTCGCACCCGCGTGCGCGTAGCGTGAGATAAAGCGCGCGATAGCCGGGCCGGTCAGCAGGATGGTGAACAGGCGTAAGGTCTGCAACGCCATCACAAACGCGATATCGACCCGGCTGCCCGCCGCAATAATCGCCACGGTATCCAGCCCGCCCGGGCTGGTTGCCAGATACGCCGTCATCAGATCGACGTGCAGCACCTGCGTCAGCATCCACGCCAATCCACCACACAGCAGCATCAAGCCGAAAATCGACACCAGCATTTGCGGAAGGGTGCGCAGCGCCAGCAGGAAGATCGGGCGCGTAAAGCGCAAACCCACGCTCCAGCCAATCAACGCATAGGCCAGCGCCAGCAACCACTCCGGCACCTGCAAAGTGGCGACATCGGTGCCGTGGAGCGTCGCACCAATCAGCGCGGGCAGCAGCAGCGCACCCGAAGGGATACGCAGTTTTTGTCCCAGCCAGGCGCCCGCGAACATCACCACCAATGTCAGGATGAAGCTGCTTTGTAAAGCAGGGAACCATACCAGCTCCACTGCACCACCGTTGGTGCCCAGCCCAATGCGCGCCACCACTGCCGCCGCAGTCGCCACAAATAGCACGCGCAGATACTGCATAAACGCCACTAAGCGCACGTCCGCACCGAAATCACCGGCCATCGCCACCATCGCCGAAGCGCCGCCGGGAGACGATCCCCACGCACCGGTTGGCCCTGGAAGGTTGCTAAAGCGCACCAGTAGAAAACCTGACAAACCGCTGGCCGCCAGCGTAAGCACCAACACCGCCAGCACCACCGGCCAATCCGCTAACAGCGGTGAGAGAATAGCCGGTGACAGCGTTTGCCCGATCATGCAACCCAACACGGCTTGTGCGAGCACAAACAAACGTTTGTCGATGCGTACGGTGGCGCCAGAAAGGCCCATGACGGTTCCGACGATCATCGGACCTAAAAGCAGTGCAGCAGGAAGGTGAAACAGCTGGAGAATGATCCCCAGTACTAACGAAGCAATCAGCAGAATGGTCCACTGCTGTCGCAAAGAAAAACGCGCCATAGGGTGGAAATCAGAAAGTGAGAAGTGACAACAGCCTACGCAGAATTGTGATGCAGCGCCAGTTTAAAGGGCCGCAAATGCGGCCCCGAAAGGGTTACAACCAGTTTTTCCGTTTGAAATAGAGGTACGGCGCCAGACCGGCAAGGATCATCAGCGTAATCGCGCCAGGATAACCAAAACTCCATTTCAGCTCAGGCATAAACTCGAAGTTCATCCCGTAGCTGGATGCCACTAGCGTGGGTGGCAGGAATACCACCGACACCACTGAGAAGATCTTAATGATGCGGTTCTGCTCGATGTTGATAAAGCCCATCGCCGCCTGCATCAGGAAGTTGACCTTCTGGAACAGCGATTCGTTATGCGGCAGCAGGGATTCGATATCGCGCAGGATTTCACGCGCCTGCTCCAGCTGATTGCCCGGCAGGCGAGCTTTACGCACCAGGAAGTTCAATGCACGTTGGGTATCCATAAGACACAAACGCACTTTCCAGCCGATATCCTCCAGCTCCGCCAGACGCGACAGCGCCTGATCGTACTCTTCGCCCTGTTGTCCTTCCATGATCACGCGGCTGAGTTTTTCCAGCGCGCTGTAGATGTTCTCGATCTCATCCGCCAGCTGTTCGATTTTCGTCTCAAACAGATCCAGCAACAGCTCGTAGGCGTTGCCATCGGTCAGCGTCTGGTTGCGCGCACGCATACGATACAGACGAAAAGCCGGCAGTTCGCGCTCGCGTAATGTATAGAGGCGATCTTCACGGATGGTGAACGCCACGGTGGAGTTGCCAGCGTGGTCTTCCGCATCTTCAAAGAAGAAGAAGGAGTGAATGTGCAGTCCATCTTCATCTTCGAAGAAACGTGCGGAGGCCTCGATGTCTTCCAGCTCCGGACGCGTCGCCAGGCTTTGACCCAGCTCAGATTGCACACGATCACGCTCAGTGTCGTCGGGCTCGATGAGATCGACCCACACCGAGGTGTTGAGTGTGTCGTTGTTGTCTTCCAGTTCGATGCGCGTCAGGCGATCGCGTTCGAGTTTAAAAGCGCTCAGCATAGCAATACTCCCCATTGCAGACTTAATGGGACAAGGCGGCACACCGTGATGCCGAAGGCAAAACGGGCACGGCAAAGCCTGAACGCGGAAACTTTCGCTTCAAGGGTAAATCAGTGCTGACTCGTGCGACGAGAGTGTAAAGGGAGGTCGCTGATAACCGCTAAGGCTACCCGCGTATAGAGGTAGCCTTAGATGTTATTCCTGTTAAACAGGCGGTTGAGCCAGCATCGACTGGGCGCGTCCAAGGCATTGTCCTCTCATGATAATAGTGCGCGCATGTTACGCTGAGACGAAAAAGTCGTCAAGGTAACGCAACGGCGCTACACCGTTTCCAGACGCGCGTACGCCGCCACCAGCCACTTGATGCCCTGGCCCTGAAATGCCACCTGCAAGCGGCTGTGTTCACCGCTGCCTTCGAGGTTGATGATGGTGCCTTCACCGAATTTGGCATGGCGTACACGCTGGCCCAGCGCGAATCCACTGTCGTTTTCCGTGATTGGCGTGCCCATGCGTTGATGGCTCACCGGACGGCTGACACTGGCGCGCAGACGCACTTCCTCGACGCACTCTTCCGGCAATTCGCCGATAAAACGCGATGGACGGTGATACACTTCTTTACCATAAAGGCGGCGAGTTTCGGCGTAGGTCAGCGTGAGCTTCTCCATCGCGCGCGTGACGCCAACGTAGGCAAGACGACGTTCTTCTTCGAGGCGGCCACCTTCATCCAGCGACATCTGGCTGGGGAACATGCCCTCTTCCATACCCACAATAAAGACCTGAGTGAACTCAAGACCTTTCGCCGAGTGCATGGTCATCAGCTGTACCGCATCCTGCCATTTGTCGGCCTGACCTTCACCGGCCTCCAGCGCCGCATGCGACAGAAACGCCTGCAGCGGCATCAGATCTTCGTCCTCGTCCTGATAGCTGAACTGACGCGTTGCCGTCACCAGCTCCTCTAAGTTTTCGATACGTGCCTGGCCTTTTTCGCCCTTTTCCTGCTCGTACATGATCCACAGGCCGGAATCCTTGATCACGCGATCGGTCTGCACGTGCAGTGGCATATCGCCGGTTTCCGTGGCCAGCGAATCCACCAGCTCGCAGAAGCGCTGCAGCGCGGAAGCCGCACGTCCCGCCAGGGCTTTGTTTTGCAGCAGTTCACGCGTCGCTTGCCACAGCGTTAATTGCTGTTCGCGCGCGGTCTGGCGCACCACATCCAATGTGCGATCGCCCACGCCGCGCACTGGCGTGTTCACCACGCGCTCAAACGCGGCATCGTCATTGCGGTTCACCATCAGACGCAGATACGCCAGCGCATCTTTGATCTCCTGGCGTTCGAAGAAGCGCATGCCGCCGTAAATACGGTACGGCATGCTGCCTTGCAACAGCGCCTCCTCCAGCACGCGCGACTGGGCGTTGCTGCGGTAGAGAATGGCGCAATCCTGCAGCGCATTGCCGTTCTCATGCCAGGTTTTGATACGGTTGACCACGAAGCGCGCTTCGTCTAATTCGTTAAACGCGCAGTAGAGGGATATCTTTTCGCCGTCACTGCCATCGGTCCACAACTCTTTACCGAGGCGACCATTGTTATTGGCGATCAGCGTGTTAGCCGCTTTCAGGATGTTATTGGTCGAGCGGTAGTTTTGCTCCAGGCGAATGGTTTCCGCGCCAGGGAAATCCTGCAGGAAGCGCTGGATGTTCTCGACCTGCGCGCCACGCCAGCCGTAAATCGACTGATCGTCATCCCCGACGATAATCACACGACCGGTATCGCCCGCCAGCATACGGATCCACGCGTACTGGATGTTGTTCGTATCCTGGAATTCGT
>NZ_DAMDQC010000196.1:0-7186 GCF_032082325.1 Pantoea sp. CTOTU50773
CCCTAGTAAGGTGCGTGCAGCGGAATCCCAGGTCATTTTAACGCGTGGTTCACGCGGTTTATACTCGATGGCAAATTTGACATCAGGATTGGCACTCGCCAGTTCGCGCATGCCATCAACCGCCAGTTTCCAAAGATTTTTATGATCAACCTGGAAGGGATAATCCCATCCATCTTGACCCGGCCAGATTTTCACATAATTGGCACCCAATTCCCGCACGACTGTGGCCGCTTCATGCATCAGGTCGAAGGCCTGTTTGCGCAGTGCGGGATCAGGATTAGTAAAGGCACCGCGAGAAAAGCGGCGCAGATAGATTTCAGGCGTCACGCCAATCGCTTTCAGCCCAGCCTGGTCTAAGGCTTCTTTAACCTGGGCAACGGTAACACCTTCAGTAAAGGGATAGGGCACATCAACATACGATAAGTCTTCAACACTGCCAGCCAGTTTGATCTGGTCTAGCGTGCTGAGCGCCGGACCGTATCCGTCGACGGCATAACGGTCTATGTAGTTAGCAAAATGCCATAAACCGGCACCAAATTTCGGGTAGGTGTAACCACTCATAAGACATTCTCCTTAGGGATTAGGGTAATCCGAGGCGCTACAATGATGGTCTGAATATATATTCATTAACGGTTATATATTCCATTCTGCGCCTTGAGCTTCTTGCTTAACCAGCATTGAGTGAAGAAATTGAGGGTGGCCTCACACAAAATATGTGTGTCTGAGGTGAGAAAGGAATCGGTAAAGACATTATCCGTGCACAATTAAAATCAACAGGTGCTACCTTGCTTAATCCTGCGGCAATCAGTTTCCGCCACTCCAGCCTTAAACACGTTAACCTGAGGTCATTCATCATGATGTCTCCCCCAATTCAGCTTGGCCCGACTAAAGCACCGATAAAATTTACCCAGGTTGAACCCGTTTTCCTCTCCGACAAGACTATGCTGGAGCGAAAAAATAAGGTTATGCAAAGGATGGTCGAGGGCGGTTTTGATGCGCTGGTCATTTATGCAGACAAAGAACACGGCGGGAATTTTGAATACTTAACAGGGTTCATCCCGCGTTTTGAAGAGGGGCTGTTGATCGTTGATGCCAGTGGAGAATGTACCGCTATTCTCGGGAATGAGAATCTCAAACTGGCTCGCTTTTCACGCGTACCTGTCACGTTGCTTCACTGCCCGTTGTTTTCGCTGCCTAACCAGCCAATGGATCATGAAACACCGCTTGAAAACCTTCTGGCATCTGCCGGCTTGAGTAACAAAAGTAAAGTAGGCCTGGTGGGATGGAAAATGTTCACCCCAGCCGCAGGCAATGGTTCTGCCTATTTCGATGTACCTTATTTTATTTTTGATGCGTTGCAACGCACGCTGAAAAAAGAGGCTGAACTGTTAAATGCAGCGCACTTATTTATTAGCGGCGCTGGCGGTGCAAGAGTGACCAACAACGCCAATGAAATCGCGCATTATGAGTATGGGGCCAATCTGGCATCTAACTGTATTCTTAATGCGATGGACGCGGTGGAAGTAGGAGTGCGGGAAATTGATTTGGGCGCGCTTCTGACGGCGGAAGGCCAATACAATACGGTGGTCTCCATCGCTGCCACCGGCGTCCGCTTCGATCATGCTAACCTTTATCCAACATACAAAAGGGTGCAGCACGGCGATCCTTTGTCGCTGACCACAGGATTTAAAGGTGGCTTGTCCAGCAGAGCTGCTTTCGTTATCGCCAGTCCTGCTGAACTGCCTGACGCTCAGAAAGATTGGTTAGACAGAATCGCTAAACCCTACTTCTCTGCACAGGTAGCCTGGCTGGAAAATATCCGCGTGGGTATGTCTGGCGGTGAGCTTTATGACGTGATCGAAGATGTACTGCCCAAAACCCTATATGGCTGGCATCTCAATCCTGGCCATCTGGTTGCTGATGAAGAGTGGATGTCATCGCCGGTTTACCCAAATTCCGGCGAACTGTTGAGAAGTGGCATGATATTGCAGCTCGATATCATTCCATCGGTACCGGGCTATAACGGTGTCAGCGCAGAAGAGTGTGTTGCGTTGGCCGATTCATCACTTCAGGCTAAGATCGCTGAAGCGTATCCGAAACTTTGGCAGCGAATTACATGTCGACGTGATTACCTGCGCGATGAAATCGGCATTAAACTCAATGCCGATGTATTGCCGCTATCCAATGCTGTTGGCTATTTAAGGCCGTTTTTGCTCGCTAAACACCTGTCTCTCAGCGTGAAGAAATAGAGCGCACTGATAGCGAACATCAGGGCTTAATTTGATTACGCCCGCTGCGTTTTGCCAGATAAAGGGCTTTGTCGGCGTCCTGTTTCAGCTGGTCTGCTTCGCCGGTTTTACCAGTTGACGTCAGCGTGCTGTAGCCAGCGCTGATGGTCACTACGCCAGCTGGAACATCTGAGCTTTCATGTGCAATGCCGGTTTCTGCAACAAATCTGACCGCGCGCTCAGCCACTTTTTTGGCATCAAAGGCTGAGGTGCTGGGCAGTATGATCGCAAACTCTTCACCGCCATAACGTGCCACGATATCGCCTTGATAATGCACGCTATCCTTTAACGCCAGGCCGACATCCTGCAAACACTCATCACCCGCAACATGCCCGTAGGTGTCTTTATAGCGTTTGAAATAATCGATATCGATCATCACCAGCGAGAGCGGCTCAGCGTGCTTTTCTGAACGAAGCAGGGCTTGCTCCAGCAGAGCATCGAACTGACGGCGATTCGCCAGCCCGGTCAAACCATCGACCAACGCCAGGGATTGCAGCGTATGGTTGATGGTGGTCAGTTCGTCACGAACATGGGTCAGTTCAATTTGATTACGCACATTGGTACCCACCTGACGCAATACAAAGACGCCCATGCCGGTAATAGTTAAGAGCAGCACAATGTTGAGCAAAACATTCGTCAGGTTGGCCGTCATCCACTCCATGCGAAGCCGGTCACGGTCATAGCCAGCCGTCACAATCAGTGGATAACGCTCTAGTCGAGCATAGCCGAACACACGTTCAACACCGTCGAGCGTTGAACGCCAGGTTGCACTGCCACTTGAAGCGGATTTCAGCTCGGTTTGAAACAGCGGGCTGGCGGATAGGGTCCGGCCAATATAAGAGTCAGGGAAAGGGCGGATGTAGAGGGCCGTGGCATCCGCCAGGATCAATCCCAACGCATCTTTATCGCCAAGCGTGTAGTAGCTGTAGTACTGCCGGAAATAATCCACTTTGACCGTCGCAAGGGCGACACCAGCAAAATTCCCCGCATTATCATTTAGGCGTACCGAAACAGGAATCACCAGATCACCGGTGGAGCGACTGCGGATGACATGGCTGATATGGATATCCAGACTGGGATGCGTCCGATGCCAGACAAAGTAATCACGATCGGCGTTACTGGCATTGGTTGGCGTGAAGTTGCCAGATGAAGCCACCCAATGTCCCTCGGTATCGTAAACAAACAATCCGTGCAGTTGAGGGAGCTTGCTCTGCTGGTCTTTGATTTGATGCAGGAACTGCGGTGTTGCAGCAAAGCTGTTGCCGTTTTGACGTAACTGGCGCACAGCATCCGCGAGGGTAATATCAACCTGTAAAAAGGCATCTTCAGCTTGTTTGGCTAATGAGAGCGAGAGATTGCGTGCATCCTCTTCTTTTTCTGCCAGGTGTTGCTGCCAGGAGTGCCAAAGAGACCAGGCATTAATAGCCACAACCAGTAAACTGATGGAAAGCAGAAATACGGCCATACTTCTTCCAAGAGAAGTCTTTAGCAGACGAGGGGTGCTATCTGAGAGGACACTTTTACGCATTGATACTCTTTGTGCATGCTGAAAAGGTGGGCAGAGTGGATAGGGATATTACAGGATTCATGTAACTGTCATAAGCTGAGTAAAGAAAATTTTATGCATTTGTGGAATAAATCTGATGAGCGAGAATTGGCGCCGTAGAAGTGAGCACCAGAAAGCCCAGCATGATGTGTGGTGTGCTTCAAAATATCCAATTTAACATAATCATGATTATGCGCACTTTGATTGTAGCACCCAAATAGTAATGTCCGCTTGTGGCTCAATAAACATGACCGCGTTATGGTACCTCTCACAGAGTCGTTTTCAGTCAGTAAAACTACCGGGAGGCTTGCCGTGATCGCAGATAGCTCAGGGGTATTTACGTTGAAAGAGATTAACCGCGTCAAAGTTATTCAGGACGTTGTCGACCGGCGGCTGACAACCCACCTCGCTGCTGAGCGTCTCAGTATTTCCGACCGGCATTGTCGTCGCCTGCTTCAACGCTACCGCGAGTCTGGTGCAGCCGGTCTTACCGATGCACGGAGTGGAAAGCCCGGCACACATCGCATCGATGAGAGTCTGCGCCACCACATACTGACGCTGCTACGTGAAAATTACGTGGGTTTTGCCCACAAATTACCGCAGAAATGCTTCAGGTACTTTCCGAGATTGATAAGCGGCTTACTTCGCCCAGTCTTCAAGCACCAAATCCGGTACCCGCGCAAATTCCCTGGTATTATTTGTCACCAAGATAGCGCCGGCCGCAATGGCATGGCCGGCAATCGCCGTGCCATTTGGGCCTATCGGTGTTCCGGCTGCGCTTAGGGTGGCCTTAATTACAGCGGTGGCGTCCACCGCCGCCCGATCCCAGGGCACAATCGCATCAAGTCGGGCGCAGAATTCGTCAACCAGTTGACCATGACGCGGCGAGGCTTTCTTTCCAATAGCACCAAAGCGCATTTCTGCGTAAGTAATAGCCGAAACTACAATGCGATGGTTGCGCAGCACCGCTTGTTCAAGCCGTCTGATCACGTCCTCTGGTTGCTCGCGCATAATGAACGAACATATACAAGTATCCAGCATGTAGGTTTTGTTCACAGATCAAATCTTCCCTCATCACTGACAACATCCCCGCGATCCATCATAAAATCCGGGTCCGCTTTCTCAAGCTGCATAAATGAGCCCCAGGTCGGCCGTACGGGACGCAGTATGATGCTGTCACCTTCCCGGACAATCTCTAACTCACTCACCCCTTCAAAATCCATATCGCGTGGCAAACGAATGGCGCGGTTATTGCCATTTTTAAATACAGAAACAGTTCGCATGATCAATCCTCCTGAACGGACTTCCGGCACGGTGCCGTCACCGGCTTTATGTTTTGAGCTTTATCACTCAGCATATGTCTAGTATATGCCCAGCTTTGACATATGTATATGCCCTGTTCTCTTCTTTAGAAAAACATCAGAATGTGACATACGAAGCCTTAAGTTCCGGGTGACATTAGCAACACGAAAGACATTTCTTGTTTTCATTTTTACCTCTGTGGGTAAAGAAACGTGAAGTAACCTACGCACGCGCGCGGTTCCACTAACCTTGGTAGTACGCGATCTTTAGCCTGCCGGGGAAACCATCATGTCGAAGACGAATTTACTGCTGAAGACGCCACTGCTGCTGTTGACCATTTGTTCAATAATGAGCCTTAACAACGTTCGTGCGGCTGAAGAGCCCCTGTTCCAGCCTTTATCGCCGAAGGTCTCAGACCTGACTCAATATCGCTGGCACAATCGCCCTCTGGTGATCTTTGCCCCATCAAAAACAGATCCTGCTTATGTCGCGCAGATAGTGATGCTGGAGAAGCAGAAAGCAGAATTGGCCGATCGCGATATCATTGTGTTCAGTGATACTTCACCCACAGCTAATGGTACTTTGCGTAAACAACTCAATCCGAAAGGATTTGAAGTGGTGCTGGTTGGAAAAGATGGTGGAATGAAACTACGTGAAACAACACCTCTGAATACTGAGGTGTTGCTTTCAACCATTGATAAAATGCCCATGCGCCAGGCCAAACTCAATGAATGAATTGGACGGGTTCACTCGACATCCAGCAGTGAGCCCGTTTTATAAAAACGTTTCCCCGCGATGTAATGCAAACTGCGCATCTCGTCTGGTGCGTCCTCGAATAACCAGCGCCCTTCTTTAAACACCCGGCTATCCGCCCAGGCACCCTTGATTTCACCGATGAACAAATCGTGGTCGATCTGATTTTGTTCGATAGGTATCAACTCGCAGTACAACCAGGCCGCACAGCCAACCACCAAAGGGAGATGACTTTCCGGTAACTGGAAGAACTCGACGCCAGCTGTGGCTAGCTTATCTGACTGCTCAGCGCGGGAATGCGTACCGAGATAATGAACCATCTGCGCCTGGCTGACGGTTGGGACATGTATAACGAATTTCAGGCTTTGCTCAATCAACTTACGCGTGAAGGTGGATTTATCCAGCACAACCGTCAATTTTGCCGGTTTGAACTCTAATCCACATACCCAGGATGCAGACATCACATTGTCAATCCCGTCATGGCGGGAGGAAACCAATGTCGTTGGGCCATGGTTGATCAGGCGATAGGCTTTTTCCAGCTCAACAGATTCAATATGGGCATTCATAGATTCATTTCATCGCTTAAATTTCAAAGGCCTTTATTGTCGCCTGGTCAATTCGACTTTGCCAATCTCCAGCCATCATCAGGGCAAATCCTCTGCACCCCACGAGTGCAGTGGTTGCTCCATCTTAAGCGTTTAAGACGGCGTCGTGGCTGTGCCAGTGCCTGTACCGCCGTAATTAAGCCTGGCGCGTTTCTTGCGTGTAACAAAAGGTTTCCCACCGCTGACGTTGCTTTCCCATTCATCCAAAGAGGTCTTTGCTATGGAATTGAAATGGTTTGAAGATTTTCTCAGTGTTGCACGCTGTTATAGTTTTACCCGTGCCGCGGATGAGCGTCATATCACGCAATCGGCGCTCAGTCGGCGCATCCGGCAACTGGAAGAGTGGCTGGGTGTGCCGTTATTCGATCGTAAAACCTATCCGGTTACGCTCACGCCAGAGGGACAAACCTTCCTCGCGACCGCCAGCGAAACGGTATTTTCCATGTCGCATCTGCGCAATGATCTGCACCAGCGCTACAGTTCGCGCACTGCGGTATTACGCTTTGCGATGCTAAATACCCTTTCTCTGACGTTCTTCCCTGACTGGATACAGCGATTAAATCTGCAGCCCAATCTCAGCTATATCCGCCTGTGTAATCAAAAACCGACTTTCGCTGAGCACATCTCCACCTTACACAGCGGTGAAACCGATTTTCTACTGACTTACGCGCACGATGCGGTGTCGCTAATAC
>NZ_DAMDQC010000197.1:0-7151 GCF_032082325.1 Pantoea sp. CTOTU50773
GCTGTCGCAACGAAACACCAGCGCAAAAAAGGCTTCATTTCCCACTCCCGAATACAAACATTGGGATAACCATCCTGTCATCCGCCTGCTGTGCACAAGGATTCCCGCCCTCGCGATGATCCAAATACCTCTCCCCAAATTGCAGGGAGAGGCCAATCAGTAAACGCTTACTCGGCGTCAGATGCATTCGTTGCAGCAGGGGTTTCTTCCGCTGGTTTCTGCTCTGTCGCTTCTTTGATGCTCAGGCGTACGCGGCCCTGACGGTCCACTTCCATCACTTTCACTGGAACTTCCTGACCCATCTGCAGATAGTCGGTCACTTTCTCAACACGCTTATCAGCGATCTGAGAGATATGGACCAGACCTTCTTTACCGCCGCCGATTGCCACGAAGGCACCGAAATCAACGATACGCGTCACTTTACCAGAGTAGATACGACCCACTTCGATTTCAGCGGTGATCTCTTCGATACGACGAATCGCTTCCTTCGCTTTGTTGCCGTCGGTTGCTGCGATTTTCACGGTGCCATCATCTTCGATTTCGATGGTGGTGCCGGTTTCTTCGGTCAGCGCACGGATAACAGAACCGCCTTTACCGATAACATCTTTGATCTTGTCAGAGCTGATCTTGATGGTATAGATACGTGGTGCGAACTCAGAGATTTCCTGACGTGGGGTGCTGATGGCCTGCTCCATCACGCTCAGGATGTGCAGACGCGCGCCCTTAGCCTGATTCAGTGCAACCTGCATGATCTCACGGGTGATACCTTCAATTTTGATATCCATCTGCAGTGCAGTGATACCGTCGCGGCTACCCGCTACTTTGAAGTCCATATCGCCGAGGTGATCTTCATCGCCCAGGATGTCAGACAGAACCACGAAGTTTTCGTCTTCTTTAACCAGACCCATCGCAATACCGGCTACGGCTGCTTTGATCGGTACGCCTGCGTCCATCAGTGCCAGAGAAGCACCACACACAGAAGCCATTGAAGAAGAACCGTTAGATTCGGTGATTTCTGACACCACACGGACGGTGTACGGGAACTCTTCCTGCTTCGGCATCACTGCCAGCACGCCACGCTTCGCCAGACGGCCGTGACCAATTTCACGACGCTTCGGTGAGCCAACCATGCCGGTTTCGCCCACTGAGTATGGAGGGAAGTTATAGTGGAACAGGAAGCTATCAGTCCGCTCGCCCATCAGCTCATCCAGGTTCTGCGCATCACGGGCGGTACCCAGTGTTGCGGTAACCAGTGCCTGCGTTTCACCACGGGTGAACAGAGAAGAACCGTGAGTACGTGGCAGCACGCCAGTACGTACATCCAGACCACGGATCATATCTTTTTCGCGGCCATCGATACGTGGCTCACCACGGATGATACGGCTACGCACGACGCTCTTCTCGAGATCGTGAACGATGTCAGCGATTTCGCCAGCATCCAGCGTTTCGTCTTCAGCCTGAAGGGCAGCGATAGTCGCGTCTTTAACTGCGCCAACCTGAGTGTAACGCTCTTGCTTATCAGTGATGCGGTAAGCATCAGCAATACCGGCTTCTGCCAGTGCAGCAACACGTGCAATCAGTGCATCGTTCGCTGGCTCTGGCTGCCAGTCCCAACGTGGTTTGCCTGCTTCAGCAACCAGTGCGTTGATGTTTTCGATAACAACCTGCTGCTGATCGTGGCCGAACACCACCGCGCCCAGCATCTGGTCTTCTGTCAGTACTTCTGCTTCAGATTCAACCATCAGAACCGCGTTCTGAGTACCTGCAACCACCAGGTCCAGACGTGAAGTTTTGATTTCATCAGCGGTTGGGTTCAGAACGTACTGGTCATTGATATAACCCACACGTGCTGCACCGATTGGGCCGTTGAATGGCAGGCCTGACAGCGCCAGCGCGGCAGATGCGCCGATCATCGCAACAATGTCCGGGTTAACCTGTGGGTTAACAGACACAACGGTCGCAATCACCTGCACTTCGTTGATGAAACCTTCCGGGAACAGTGGACGCACTGGACGGTCAATCAGACGAGAAATCAGGGTTTCGCCTTCGCTTGGACGGCCTTCACGACGGAAGAAGCTACCCGGGATACGACCAGCAGCGTAAGTACGCTCCTGATAGTTAACCGTCAGCGGGAAGAAATCCTGACCTGGTTTGGTTTTTTTCTGGCCAACAACAGTCACGAATACCGCGGTGTCGTCCATGCTCGCCATAACTGCTGCAGTGGCCTGGCGCGCCATCATGCCGGTTTCCAGCGTGACGGTATGCTGACCATATTGGAATTTGCGTACGATCGGGTTCAGCAAAATTTAAGTCCTTAAATTCGAGGGGCAGAGCACTTTTGAGCTCGCCGGGGTTTACCGATCTTTAGTTGCATCCTCGCGACTAATGACAATCTTCAACCGCTCATGCGGTAAAGCCTCTCATTAGCCGCGCGAAACGCTGCAAGCAAAGATCACTCTCAGCAACAATACATGAGTTTGGTACGGAATGCTGCGGATTGCTCGAAAAAAGGGGCCATAAAGGCCCCCTTTTCGCGAAACTCGCACAAATCTGATCGTCAGATGCGCTTTTCTGCATAGTGCATGTGCTACATCGTTGATCAGATTCTTCAGACTTAGCGACGCAGACCCAGGGTTTCGATCAGGCTGGTGTAACGTGCAACGTCTTTACGCTTCAGGTAGTCCAGCAGCTTACGACGCTGAGATACCATGCGCAGCAGACCGCGACGGCTGTGGTGGTCTTTTTTGTGCTCAGAGAAGTGACCCTGCAGGTGGTTAATCTGAGCAGTCAGCAGAGCAACCTGAACTTCAGTTGAACCGCTGTCGTTAGCACCACGACCGAATTTAGCAACGATCTCTGCTTTAGCTTTTACGCTTAGAGACATAATAAACTCCGAAATAATAAATGAATGGTTGGGTGCCGATCTCTAATTCAGCAGCCCGCTTTAAAAGCCGCGCTATTCTACTCTTCGCCTGATTGCAACGCAAATGCGCCGTTAGCTCAAACGTGAATGTGTTGATTAGGCGGGAAACTCGACCACCAGACGACGCGGCGCCACGCGTCCATCCTCAGCGATTTCTGCCATGCCGATAAATTTATGTTCTTCACCTTCGGTAACACGCACCAATCCCTGTTCAGGCGCATTCGCCACCTGCACCGGCATCCCCTGTTTGAAATAAGCGGCGACAGAGGGCAGCAAATTGACGATGGGGAACTCCTCCGCAGGGCTATCCATTGGCAGCAGCAGTGCATCCAGTGCACGGTAGTCTGGCGTTTCTGCTGCGTTGGCTTCAGCCGCCATCGCCTGCAACTGCTCAAAGGTGATCATGCGATCAATCGGATACTTTGCCACCTGCAAACGACGCAACATAATCACATGTGCGCCGCAGCCGAGCTTCTCGCCGAGGTCATCGATGATGGTGCGAATATAAGTGCCTTTGGAAACGTGAATTTCCAGCTCCAGCTCATCCCCTTCCCAGCGAATAAACTGCAGTTCAAACACGGTGATCGGTCGTGCTTCACGCGGTACGGTAATGCCTTCACGCGCGTATTCATACAGCTTGCGGCCCTGGTACTTCAACGCAGAGAACATGGTGGGTACTTGTAAGGTGTCACCACGGAAGCTCTCCAGCGCCGCATCAAGCTGGGCTTGATTGAAGGTCACCGGGCGCGTTTCGACGATATTGCCATCAGCGTCTGAGGTATCGGTACGCTCGCCGAGGCGGGCAATAACGCGATAGCGTTTATCGGAATCGAGCAGGAACTGCGAGAACTTCGTCGCTTCACCGAGGCAGATCGGCAGCATGCCTGTTGCCAGGGGATCAAGCGCACCCGTGTGACCCGCTTTGTTAGCATGGAACAGACGCTTCACTTTCTGCAGCACATCGTTCGAGGATGCGCCCTGATGCTTATCCAGCAAAAACACACCGTGGACGTCGCGACCGCGACGACGAGGACGACTCATTAGTCCTCCTTGTCATCTTCCGCCGGGCTTTCGCCACGACGCTCAACGTCACTTTTGATCACGTTGCTGACCAGGTTAGACATGCGCATCCCTTCGATCAGCGAGTTGTCATAGAAGAAGGTCAGTTCAGGTACGATACGCAGACGCATCGCTTTCCCCACCAGAATACGGATATAACCTGAGGCTTCTTTCAGCGCCTTCAGACCATTTTTTACCGCATCTTCATCCTGGTCATTCAAAAAGGTCACGAAGACTTTGGCATACGCCAGGTCGCGCGACACTTCTACGCCGGATACCGTTACCATCATGCCGAGGCGCGGGTCTTTAATTTCACGTTGCAGGATAATTGCGATTTCTTTCTGCAGTTCCTGAGATACGCGCTGTGGGCGGCCAAATTCTTTTGCCATTTTTTCTTTCTCCCAAATAATTCGGGAGGCCAGAGGCCTCCCAAATTGCAACACATCAAGTGATGATCAATCGATGGTGCGTTTAATTTCAATCACTTCAAAGACTTCGATCATGTCACCAACGCGAACGTCGTTGTAGTTCTTCACGCCGATACCACACTCCATGCCGTTACGCACTTCGTTGACATCGTCTTTAAAGCGACGCAGAGATTCCAGCTCGCCTTCGTAAATCACCACGTTGTCGCGCAGTACGCGAATCGGGTTGTGACGTTTGATGTTGCCTTCGGTGACCATACAGCCAGCAATGGCGCCAAATTTCGGTGACTTGAACACGTCACGCACTTCGGCCAGACCAATGATCTGCTGTTTGAATTCCGGTGCCAGCATGCCGCTCATGGCTGCTTTTACTTCGTCAATCAGATTATAGATAACGGAGTAGTAGCGCAGGTCCACGTTTTCAGCGTCAATCACGCGACGCGCAGAAGCGTCAGCACGGACGTTAAAGCCGAGAATGATGGCGTTGGAAGCCGCTGCCAGGGTCGCGTCGGTTTCGGTGATACCACCCACGCCCGAACCGATAATCTTCACCTTCACTTCGTCGGTGGAGAGTTTCAGCAGCGAGTCGGAGATCGCTTCCACCGAACCCTGTACGTCGGACTTCAGCACGATGTTCAACTCGGACACTTCGCCTTCGGTCATGTTGGCGAACATGTTCTCCAACTTCGACTTCTGCTGACGCGCCAGTTTCACTTCGCGGAATTTGCCCTGACGATACAGTGCAACTTCACGTGCTTTCTTCTCATCACGCACAACAGTCGCTTCATCACCCGCTGCTGGCACACCAGACAGACCGAGGATTTCCACTGGAATGGATGGACCCGCTTCCAGCACTTCACGACCCAGTTCGTCACGCATCGCACGGACACGGCCGTATTCGAAGCCGCACAGTACGATATCGCCTTTGTTCAGCGTACCTTCACGCACCAGCACGGTCGCAACCGGGCCACGACCTTTGTCGAGGAAGGATTCGATGACCACGCCGCTCGCCATACCTTCACGAATGGCGGTCAGTTCCAGAACTTCAGCCTGCAGCAGAATCGCATTCAGCAGGTCATCAATACCGGTACCCGCTTTCGCAGAGACGTTAACGAACATGTTTTCACCGCCCCACTCTTCCGGAATGATTCCGTACTGGGTCAGTTCATTCTTCACGCGATCCGGGTCTGCTTCTGGCTTATCAATCTTGTTCACTGCAACCACAACCGGCACTTTGGCCGCTTTGGCGTGCTGGATGGCTTCGATAGTCTGTGGCATCACGCCGTCATCGGCAGCAACCACCAGAATTACGATATCCGTTGCCTGCGCACCACGTGCACGCATCGCGGTAAACGCGGCGTGGCCCGGGGTATCCAGGAAGGTTACCATACCGTTGTCAGTTTCAACGTGGTAAGCACCGATATGCTGTGTAATACCGCCAGCCTCGCCTGAAGCGACTTTGGTTGAGCGGATATAGTCCAGCAGCGAGGTTTTACCATGGTCAACGTGACCCATGATAGTGACCACCGGAGCGCGTGACTCCTGCGCTGCATCGGTATCACGATCGTCCATCACCGCTTCTTCCAGTTCGTTCTCGCGGCGCAGGATCACTTTGTGACCCATTTCTTCCGCAACCAACTGGGCTGTTTCCTGGTCGATGACTTGGTTAATGGTCGCCATTGCGCCCATTTTCATCATCGCTTTGATAACCAGTGAGCCTTTCACCGCCATTTTGTTTGCCAGCTCGGCAACAGTAATGGTTTCGCCGATGATCACATCACGGTTAACAGCCTGAACGGGTTTGTTGAAACCCTGCTGCAGTGCGCTTGGCTTACGGTTTTTACCACCTTTACCACCACGGAACTGCGCACGCGCTTCTTCGCGATCAGTTTTCGCTTCAGAATGCTTGTTGCCTTTTTTGGCTGGGCGCGCTGCTTTGGTGGTACGCGCACGTCCACGTCCGCCTTCAACTTCGCGGTCGTTTTCGTCTTCAGCCTGACGGGCATGAGTGGAAGTGGTGACATGGTAGTCGCCTTTGTCTTCTTCCTCTGGTTTTTCCCATTCAGCTGATTTCTCTTCAGCCAGGCGGCGGGCTTCTTCTGCCACACGGCGAGCGTCTTCTTCCAGCTTACGGCGTGCTTCTTCTTCCGCTTTGCGTTTCAGATCAGCCGCTTCGGCTTCACGACGCGCCTTATCAGACTGCGCAGCCTTGGTTACTTCATCGGTAGGTTGATTAGTCACTTTCTCATTTTCCGCTGCTTCACGCTTGGCCTTTTCAGCGGCTTCGCGCTTGGCTTTATCTTCGGCTTCACGTTGCGCTTTTTGTTCAGCTTCGCGACGGGCTTGTTCTTCTGCCTCGCGACGCGCCTGCTCTTCCGCTTCACGCTGCGCCTCGGCTTCAGCTTCTGCCTGAGCTTGCTCAGACTCAGCATCACCTTTCACATATGTGCGTTTTTTGCGGACTTCGATTTGCACCGACTTACTTTTACCCCCGGTGACGGGAATATTCAAGGTGCTGCGCGTTTTGCGCTGTAATGTCAGTTTACTTGAACCGGTCTGACCGTGCTCACGATTCAAATGGGACAGTAAGGTTTCTTTCTCTTGCTGGGACACCGCATCGTTTTCAGACTTGCGGATCCCTGCGTCAGCAAATTGCTGTACCAGGCGATCGACCGGAGTCTGAATTTCGGCGGCCAGCGATTTTACGGTTACATCTGTCATGCTGTTCCTTCCTGTTATTACGC
>NZ_DAMDQC010000198.1:0-7095 GCF_032082325.1 Pantoea sp. CTOTU50773
CCTTCAGCGCCGCCGTCATCGGCTTTTCGCCTTTTTCGATATAGCGCGAGATGTTCTCGATCACCACGATGGCATCGTCGACCACAAAGCCGGTGGCAATGGTGAGTGCCATCAGCGTCAGGTTATTGATCGAGAAGCCGAGGAAATACATGGCCGCAAACGTCCCGACCAGCGACAGCGGTACTGCCACGGCCGGGATGATGGTGGCAGGCACATTACGCAGAAACAGATAGATGATCATCACCACCAGACCAATCGCCAGCATCAGCTCGTGCTGCGTATCCGCTACTGATGCTCGGATATTGGTGGTGCGGTCGGTGAGCAGTTTCACGTCTACCGATTTGGGCAGTGTGGCGGTAAGTGAGGGCAGCACTGCACGAATACTATCAGCGGTGGCAATGATATTGGCACCCGGCTGGCGCTGTACGTTGAGCACAATCGCCTGCTGACGGTTAGCCCAGGCCCCGAGCCAGCTGTTTTCCGCACCTTGTTCAATGGAGGCGACATCACCAAGACGCACTGGCGCACCGTTGTTATAGCTGATGATCAGCTTGCGGTAATCCTCGGCGGAGGTCATCTGATCGTTGGCGGCCAGCGTAATCGATCGCGTTGGGCCATCCAGGCTACCTTTGGCGGAATTGACGTTGGCGTTGGTAATCGCGGTGCGCACCGTCTCGCTGGTCAAGCCTAACGCGGCCAGTGCCTGGGTGTTCATTTTCACGCGCACAGCTGGGCGTTGCCCGCCGGACAGCGTCACCAGGCCCACACCGGTCACCTGCGAAATTTTCTGCGCCACACGCGTCTCCACCATGTCCTGCACCTGGGTCAGCGGCATGCTGGTGGTGGTGACGGCGAGCGTCATGATCGGTGGGTCGGCAGGATTGACCTTGCTGTAGACCGGCGGGTTGGGCAGATCGCTGGGCAGCAGATTGGTGGCAGAGTTGATCGCCGCCTGTACTTCCTGCTCGGCGACATCCAAAGAGAGTGAAAGCTGGAACTGCAAGGTCACCACGGAAGCACCGCCGGAACTCTGCGATGCCATCTGCTTCAGCCCTGACATCTGGCCGAACTGACGTTCAAGCGGGGCGGTAATCGAGGACGTCACCACATCCGGGCTGGCGCCAGGATAGAGCGTGACCACCTGAATCGTCGGGTAATCCACTTCGGGCAACGCCGACACCGGCAGAAAACGGTAGCCGAGCACACCCGCCAGCAGAATGGCGATCATCAGCAGCGTGGTCGCCACCGGGCGCAGAATAAACAGGCGTGACGGGCCGCCACTGCTGTCCTGAGGCATCACCTGCATTATTGACGCTCTCCGCGCGCAGGCTGGGCGGCGCGTGTGCTGTGTGTGGCGGTATTTTGCGGTGATACCACTTCAACGGTGGCACCTTCGGTCAGACGATCCAATCCGTCAGTGACCACGCGCTCACCGGCGTCGAGCCCGGCGCTGATTACCACTTTCTGGCTGTCCTGCAAGCCCGCCGTTACGCGCTTCTTGCTCACTTTGTTTTCGCTGTTGACCACCCAGACAAAGTGACCGTCGTTGCTCATTTGTAGCGCAGCCGTTGGGATCACCACCGCATCCTGCAGCGTGTCCACTTTCAGACGCGCATTCACAAACTGATTGGGGAACAGCGTGTCATCCTGATTATCAAATCGCGCTTTGAGTTTGATGGTGCCGGTAGTGGCATCAATCTGGTTATCGAGGCTGAGCAGGGTGCCGCTGGTGAGCAGGGTTTTGTTGCTGCGATCCCAGGCTTCGACTATCAGCGGCTGGCCGCTTTTTTGTGCCTTGAGGATCTGGCTGATGTTGTTCTCGGCGACGCTAAACACCACGTCAATCGGATGGGTTTCAGTGATCACGACCAGGCTAGTGGTATCGCCGGACGTAATGTAGTTGCCGACATCGACCTGCTTCAGGCCTACGCGACCGGATATCGGCGCGGTAATGCGGCTGTAGGTGAGATTGAGCTGCGCGCTGGCGACGTTGCCTTCATCGGCTTTAATCGTGCCCAGCGTTTCACTCACCAGCGAGCGTTGCGTGTCTAGTTCCTGCTGCGACACCAGTGAGGTTTTCGCCAGTTTTTCATAGCGACTGAGATCGCGGCGTGCATTGGCCAGCGTGGCCTGATCTTTTGCCAGCTGGCCTTGTGCCTGAATCAACGCCACCTGATACGGACGGGGATCGATCTCGGCAAGCAGCGCACCCGCTGCGACCTGCTGACCTTCCTGGAAATGCAATGCCATCAGCTGGCCGTCAACGCGACTGCGTACCGTCACGGTATTGGCGGCGGTAACGGTGCCAAGCCCGCTGAGATAGTAGGGAACGCTCTGGGTCGTTGCGGCAGCGGCCTGCACCGGTGCTAAAGGACGGCGATTAGCCCCGCCTGCGCCGCGGCCATGATGCTGCTGGCCTTCGGCTTGCGGCTGCTTACTCGGTTCCGCAGGATGCTGCCACCAATAATATCCACCCGCCAGTGCGGCAATCACGACAACGGTTATCAGGCTTGTTTTCAGTCGACTGTTCATCTGCTTGCGTGCTCTCCAGCGGTTTCGTATTCCCCAAATGCGAAAGCAAAATGGCCGTTTCGCAAACGAAATGATTGTAGACGCCCGGGCCGGGCAAAAATTGAAGGAATTAAGAATATCTCCGCTAGCGGGCTAAGTATTCATATTGTGTAAACATTTTGGCAGGAAAACGCATAAGCGCAGCGATTTCCTTTGCTAAGCTCAAAGGCAGTCATGTCTCGTTTCAATAAGGAGAACAAAATGAGTCAACAGAAAACCCGTCAGCTTGGCGACAGTGGTATTCAGGTTCCGCTTCTCACTTTTGGCGGCAACGTTTTCGGCTGGACAGTCGACGAGAAAACCTCGTTCTCACTGCTCGACGCGCTGGTAGAAAAAGGACTGTTCTTTATCGATACCGCGGACGTTTATTCGCGCTGGGCTCCCGGTAATGAAGGGGGCGAGTCTGAAACTATCATTGGTAAATGGCTGAAAAAAAGCGGCAAGCGCGACAGTATTGTGCTGGCGACGAAAGTGGGAATGGAGCTGTCTCCGGAGAAAACCGGGCTAAAACCGGCTTACATCCGTCAGGCAGTGGAAGATTCGCTGCGTCGTTTGCAAACCGATGTGATCGATCTCTATCAGGCGCACCGCGACGACCAGGATACGCCGCTGATCGATACACTGAAAGCCTTTGATTCGCTGATTAAAGAAGGCAAAGTGCGTGCAATTGGCGCCTCCAACTACAACGCAAAACGCCTGCAGGAAGCGCTGGATATCAGTAAAAAAGAGGGGCTGGCGCGCTATGAAACGCTACAGCCAGAATACAACCTGTATGACCGCCAGGAGTATGAAGGTGGGCTGGAGCAGGTGGCGGTTAAAAATGGCCTCGGCGTGATCAACTACTACTCGTTGGCCAGCGGATTCCTGAGCGGCAAATACAAAAAGCCGGAAGATGCCAGCAAGAGTAAACGCGGGCAGGGCATCGTCGAGAAGTATCTTAACGAGCGCGGCAAGCGCATTGTCGAAGCGCTGGAGGATGTGGCGGCTTCACACGATGCATCAGCGACTCAGGTCGCGCTGGCGTGGCAGATTGCTCGTCCGAGCATCACCGCACCTATCGTCAGTGCCACCTCGCTGGAGCAGATTAACGAACTGGTGAAAGCCACTGAGTTAGAGTTGAGTAAGCAAGAGATCGAGGAACTGGCGAGCGCCAGTAAGGCGTAATCCTCACGGGACGCGACGGCGTCCCGCTTTATTTTGTTTTTTTGCCATGCAAAAAATGCCATTTCTGTAAAAACATATTCATTCATAGACCCTTGTCACAGTTGCGTTAATTAACTATCACCCTGCCAATGAGTGCGCACATATTTGCAAAAATTGACATAGCGCCAGCACTATCCTCTGTTCGATCCTTTCCCGTTACATCACAAAAGAATAATGATCATGAACAGAAAAAAAGCAGTGCAGCATATGCCCCGTCTGGCAGCGGGCACCCTGATGTTTGCGATGTTGAGTACATCAGCAATGGCGGCTGATGCATTCAGCTATGACTCACCTTACATGTTCGGCGATTGGGGTGGTTCCCGAACGCAGCTGGAAAAAGACGGCATCAAATTCGACGTCAACTACACCATGGAGAGCGCTTCTAACCTCGGCGGCGGCGCGGATACCAACACTTCCATGCGTTACAGCGATCAGTGGGCGTTTGGCGCCAACTTTGACCTGGAAAAACTGCTGAACTGGCAGGATGCGCAATTCCAGATGACCATCACTGACCGTAATGGGCAAAACATCTCCGATCAGGTCGCCGATCGTCGCACGGGCATGCTCTCTTCAACGCAGGAAGTGTATGGCCGTGGACAAACCTGGCGCCTGACGCAGTTCTGGCTGAGCAAAGGTTTGTTTGATGACGCGGTTAACCTGAAAGCCGGTCGTGTCACTGTCGGTGAAGACTTCGATAACTTCGACAGTAAGTTCCAGAACCTGGCCTTTGGTAGTGGTCAGGCGGGTAACTGGCGTGGCGATCGCTGGTTTAACTGGCCGGTTTCCCAGTGGGGCGGCCGTGTGAAATTCAACATCACCCCGGAAGTGTTCTTCCAGGTCGGCTTTTATAACCAGAACAGTTCCAACTACGATCGCGGCGATGGCTTCCGTCTCGACACCAGCAATTCCGAAGGCAATATGGTGCCGGTGGAACTGGGCTGGAAACCGACTTTCGGTGCCGACAAACTGCCGGGTAACTACCGTATCGGGTATTACTACTCGTCAGCCAACAGCGATAACTATGGCAGCTGGCGCGATGGCGCTTATGAGAGCCAGGATCACGCCTACGGTGGCTACGTGCTGTTGCAACAGCAACTGACAGCGCAGGGCGGGGACGCCAGCCGTGGTTTGGGCGTGACGGTACAGGCAGTGATGAACGACCACAAAACCTCGAAAACTGACAACTACCAGTCCATTAGCTTCACCTGGAAAGGGCCGTTTGATGCGCGTCCACAGGATGAAATCGGTGTCGGTGCGGCGCGTATCCACGTGAATAGCGCCTATACCCGTTCGCTGCGTGAGCAGAACAACGCTAACGGCGAAACTGACTTCAACAGCCCGACCTATTTGCCGATTCAGGATGGCTCGGAATATAACTATGAGATCTATTACAACGCTCAGCTGACCAAATGGCTGCAGCTGCGTCCGAACCTGCAGTATGTGGTGGCACCGGGTGCAGTGAGTGAAGTGAAAGATGCGTTTGTCGGTGGCATCGCGGCGAATATTAATTTCTGATTCGCGGATATAGATGAAAATGGCGGCCAGGGTGGCCGCCATTTTTGTGCTTGTTACCGGCGTAATTCATTGCGCATCGGGCAGTGGACCAATCACCTGCACAATGCGCAATAAAGTGGTTGCAACCGGGTTAACGGAACATCACTTCTGCCCAGCGCGCCAGACCGGCGGTCACTGAGCCAAAGTCATCACCACCCGCAATTGGCGTGTCCGGCAAGGCCTGCTGCAATGCCGCACGCAGCACTGGCGAACGTGCACTGCCGCCGGTCAGGTAGATCACTTCCGGCTTGGTTTCACAGGTGGCGAGTGCCAGATGCACCTGCTCCAGGATGCGCTCCAGTGGCTGGTTGATGGCTTCTTCCAGTTGCGTGGCGCTGATATCAGCCTGCAGTGACTGGGCGATAAACGCCAGCGACGCTTCGGTTTCCGGCAATTCGGACAAGGCGATTTTGCTCTCTTCCGCCGCACGCACCAGACGATAACTCAGCTTCTGCTGCCACACTTTCAGCAGGTGCGCCACTTTGTCACCTTGCTCTGCATCGCGAATCAAATCGCGCAGCAGTTTACTGCTCGCGGCAGAGTAGAAGTCGCTTTGCGCCGGAACATCGTTAATCGCCACCGCGTTCCACCACGGCAGTGCGGGCAGGGCGGTGCCTTTTTGCGTGTTACCGCCCAGACCCAGTAAAGGCATCAGGGTTTTGAACGCGAGGATAATATCCAGATCGTTACCGCCCACGCGGCAACCTGAATGGCCCAGTAAACTTTCGCGGCGGTCGGTTTTATTGCGCCACTCTGGACCCATCAACAGCATCGAGCAGTCGGTGGTTCCGCCGCCGATATCGACCACCAGCACGCGCGTTTCTTTCTCTAACGTTGCTTCAAAGTCCAGCCCGGCGGCAACCGGTTCAAACTGGAATTCCACGTCGCGGAAACCCGCACGCTTCGCTGCACGCAACAGAATACCCTGCGCCTGCTGGTTTGCCTCTTCGCCGCCAAGGCCCTGGAAGTTGATCGGGCGGCCGATCACGGCTTGCTCAATCGGACGGTCGAGTTGGGTTTCGCCCTGCTGGCGAATGTGCAGCATCATGGCGCACACCAGATCTTCGAAGAAGGCGATTTGCTGTGGTTTTAAGCCGTTGGCACCAAGGAAGGATTTCGGTGATTTCACGAACCACACTTCTTCCGGATCGACCATATATTGTTGCAGCGCGGTCAGGCCGAACTGCACGCTGCCTGGCGTGACATCGATATCTTCTTCACGGTTGTAACGCAGTGCGCGCTGAAGCAGCGCGGTACCCTCTGTATCCGGTGTCGGCACCTGATGATGGCGGTGCAGCCATTCGCTGATTGCTTCACGCGTGGGTGCACAAATCATGGAGGGAAGCAGGCGCTGACCCTTCTCCAGTGTCAGCAGGCGCGGTGTACCGTTATCGCTGACCGCGATAGAACAGTTGGCCGTGCCGTAATCGAATCCGATGAACATTTTATCCCCCATGCCAGAAAAAAGGGGGCGACTTTAGCGCAGCCAGCGCGGGCTGGCAATGATCACATTTGTACTTCCTGATAAACGTGATATTGACCACGGCCCGCATGTTTCGCGCTATAGCAGGCGACATCCGCCTGTGACATCACCACATTGCGGACGCAGTTGTACTGATTATTCTGCGTGATCCCGGCGCTGGCGCCCACGTGATAAGGATGACCGTGCCACAGGAAAGTGCATTCGTTGTCCGAAGTGACAATGCGCTGTACCACCTCGCGCGCCTGGTCAACGTGACTGTTCGGTAGCATCACGCCAAATTCACC
>NZ_DAMDQC010000199.1:0-7035 GCF_032082325.1 Pantoea sp. CTOTU50773
ATTTGGGTAGGACCGCGTAGTGAACTGCCGGATTTTGCCCCGCGTACGCAGCAGCAATTTGACGGTGGCATCATCACGCCGGGTCTGGTCGATTGCCATACGCATCTGGTGTTTGGCGGCGATCGCAGCCAGGAGTTCGAACAGCGTCTGAACGGCGTCAGCTATGCCGAGATCGCAGCGCAGGGCGGCGGTATTCTCTCCACGGTGCGTGCTACCCGCGCGGCATCACAGCAGGAGTTGGTGGCAAGCGCGCGCTGGCGTCTGGATCGATTGCTGGCAGAAGGCGTCACTACAGTGGAGATTAAATCGGGTTATGGCCTCGATGAAACCAGCGAGCTGACCATGCTGCGCGCCATCCGCGAATTGGCGGAAACGGTGCCCGCCGATGTGCTCTCCACCTGCCTTGCCGCGCACGGCTTCCCGCCCGAGTTTAAAGAAAACCCACAAGGCTGGATCGATATCATCTGCAATCGCCTGTTACCGCAGGTGAAGGCGGAAGGGCTGGCGGATGCCGTCGATGCCTTCTGCGAACATCTGGCCTTCTCCCCTGAGCAGGTTAGCGCGGTGTTTGATCAAGCCAAAGCGCTGGGGATGCCGGTTAAACTGCACGCTGAACAGCTTTCTGCACTGGGCGGTGCTACGCTGGCAGCTGAATACGGCGCCTTGTCAGCCGATCATCTCGAATACGCCACCGAAGCCGATGCGCAAGCGATGGCGCAACACGACACCGTTGCGGTGTTGCTGCCGGGCGCGTTCTATCTACTGCGCGAGACCCAACGCCCACCAGTGGATCTGTTCCGCAAACACGGCGTGCCAATGGCGCTGGCCAGCGATGCCAATCCCGGTACTTCTCCGGCGCTGTCGCTGCGTCTGATGCTCAATATGGGCTGCACGCTATTTGGCATGACCCCGGAAGAAGCGCTGGCGGGTGTGACCCTGTGGGGCGCGAAAGCGCTGGGATTACAGCATTCGCACGGTTCGCTTGAGGCCGGCAAGGTGGCAAACTTTGTGCACTGGCCGCTGGCGCGCCCGGCAGAACTGGTTTACTGGTTGGGCGGCGAATTGCCGTGCCAGGTTATTTATCGTGGAGAAGCGCAATGACACCTTTTCATTTCACCGCCGGTAAGCTGCCGCTGCTGGTCAGCATCCCGCATGCGGGCACCCAGTTAACGCCTGAAGTGGATGCCGGATTAAGCGACGCGGCACGCGGTTTGCCAGATACCGACTGGCACATTCCGCTGCTTTACGATTTTGTGCGTGATTTAGGGGCCAGCGTGCTGGTTGGCCACTACTCACGTTTTGTCATCGACCTGAATCGTCCGCCGGATAACCAGCCGCTGTACACCACCGCCACCACCGGCCTCTATCCTGAGACGCTGTTTGACGGCACGCCGACCTTCGCCGAGGGGAAAACCCCCAGCGCCGCCGCGCGTCAGGGTTATCTCGATAATATCTGGCAGCCGTATCACCAGCAGATCCAGCAAGAGCTGGCGCGATTGAAAGCTGAACACGGTTATGCACTGCTGTTTGACGCCCACTCCATTGCTTCGGTGATTCCGCGCTTGTTTGATGGTCAGTTGCCGGATATCAACATTGGCACTAACAGTGGTGAGAGTTGCTCGACAGCGGTGATCGAAGCGATTAAAGAGGTTTGTGTCGCGCAAAGCGATTACAGCTGGGTGGTTAATGGTCGTTTCAAAGGCGGTTATATCACGCGTGCTTACGGTCAGCCGCAGCAGGGCGTACAGGCCGTACAGCTCGAGCTGGCACAGCTTAATTACATGGATGAAACCCCGCCGTTTGCCTGGCAACAGGATCGCGCGTCACAGCTGCAAAAAGTGTTAAAACCGATGATGCAGGCTTATTTACAGGCTGGAAAACCTCTCTAATCGCCCGAGTCGTCATGCCCGCCAGGGCAAATTTTTTACCAGGCAGTCACCTTTGAAAGGTGGCTGCCTTTTTTATTGGTAGGGAAGTGCGGGCTCAGACAACGCACCAGACCCATCTCGTTCCCTCTCAAACTCCGTTATCCCCATAAAAGTGCAATCGCGCCCCAAAAATGTGCATCAATACGTCCGTGCCGTGACCATTCCCTGATTCCAACGCCTCTGCCGATTTGGCACACTGCTTGCTAGGTTGTATGTACAAGTAAAGACCACGTGGTAATTATCACTTTTTATTCTGGCTGGCTCACAAAAAGCTTATGCCGACAATGATCTGCCGCAAGCTAACTTGTATATACATGAAATGTCATCTGCGCTGTATCAGCTAACAGAGACAGCCAATTCGATTAATGACCAGGAGAAGCCGCATGACGCACCGTGCCCCGATTCGCCGTTTTTGCCTCACGACCCTGTTTGCCAGCCTGATGATCAGCGGTGTTGCTGTACAGGCCAAAGAGTGGAAATCGATCACCATCGCTACCGAAGGCAGCTATGAACCCTGGAACCTGACGCTGCCGGGCGGCAAGTTAGGCGGCTTTGAACCTGAACTGATGGAAGACTTGTGTAAGCGCATGGGCATCCAGTGCAAGCTGGTGGTGCAAAACTGGGACGGCATGATCGCCGGACTGAATGCTGGCAAATATGACGTGATCATGGATGCGATCGTCATCACGCCGGACCGCAAAAAAGTGGTCAATTTCACCGTGCCTTACGCGTCGACTCCCGCCACCTTTATCACCACCAAAGACAGTCCGCTGATGCCGGCCGATCACAACATCATCAAGCTGCATGACGATGAGAAAGAGATCAACACCGCGATTGCGCCACTGAAAGCGGCGTTAAAAGGCAAAACGATTGGTATCGCGTCCGGCACGGTTTACACGCCCTTTATTGATAAGTACTTCAAAGATGTCGCCGACGTGCGCGAATACACTTCCTCAGCAGATGCGATTCTCGATCTTCAGGTGGGGCGTATTGATGCAGTATTCGACGATGTGACCTTCGCGCAATCGATGCTGGCGCGCAAAGAGAACAGTAACCTGACCTTCAGTGGCCCGCAGTTGGGTGGCCCGATTTGGGGTGAGGGCGAGGCGATGGGCGTGCGCATGGCTGACAACGATCTGAAAGCCAAACTCGACGAGGCCATTAAAGGCGCACTGGCCGATGGCACCGTGAAAAAGCTGAGTGAGAAGTGGTTTAAAACTGACGTAACCCCGTAAGTGAGGTGAAAGATGATGAGCCTGCTGAGTTTTGGTGCTGATGGCTGGGGCCGCCTGATTTTGGGGGCTGCCTTCACCACGCTGCTGCTGTCGCTGGCGGCGTTGATGATTGGCGCGGTGGTCGGTTCCGGCGTGGCGGCAGCGAAACTGTCGCCGCAGCGCTGGGTTCGCTGGTTGGGTGAAGCCTATTCCACGGTGTTTCGCGGCATCCCGGAACTGCTGGTGATCTACCTGTTCTATTTTGGCGGATCGGGCCTGATTACCCTGGTGGGACAGATGTTTGGCGCGGATGGTTTTATCGAAGCGCCGCCGTTCCTGATTGGTGCACTGGCAATCGGGCTCATCTCTGGATCCTATCAAGGTGAGGTGTATCGTGCGGCGCGTCTGGCGCTGGCCAAAGGTGAAGTGGAAGCGGCAGTCGCGATCGGCATGCCGCGCTGGCGTATTGCCCAGCGCATTTTGCTGCCGCAGATTGTGCGCTATGCGCTGCCAGGCATGTCAAATGTCTGGCAGATGAGCCTGAAAGATTCGGCGCTGGTGTCGGTGACCGGCATCGTCGAGCTGATGCGTGCCAGCCAGGTGGCGGCGGGATCCACGCGCGATTACTTCACTTTCTATCTGATTGGCGGTGGCTGCTATCTGGTGCTGACGCTGCTGTCTAATCATGCGTTCCGCCGGGCAGAGTCTCGCCTTGGACGCGCGTGGCAAAGTCGCACTGCGGCACAGCATTAAGGATCAGCAGTATGATTGACTTCGCCTTTCTGACCGATACCTTTCTCAAGCTGAGCGCCGCGCTGCCGGTGACGCTCGGCCTGTTTATCAGTGCCTTTCTCTGCGGTGGCATTTTCGCTATCGGCATTCTGTCACTGCGCATGAGCCGCTGGCGGGTGCTGAGCGGCTTTGCGCGCGGCTACAATCTGGTGTTTCGCGGACAACCGCTGCTGATCCAGCTGTTCCTGATCTATTACGGATTGGGGCAGTTTGGCGTGATCCGCCATAGTTTTGTCTGGCCGTTCCTGCGCGAGCCCTTTACCTGCGCGGTATTGGCATTGTCGCTGTGCACCGCGGCTTATACCGCTGAAATCCTGCGTGGTGCCTTACTGGCGGTGCCGCCGGGGCAAGTCGAAGCAGGGCTGGCCTGCGGCATGTCGCGCTGGCTACTGCTGCGTCGCATCATCGCGCCCATCATGCTGCGTTATGCATTGCCCGCGTATTCCACCGAAGCGATCCTGCTGGTGAAGTCCACGGCGCTGGCCAGTCTGGTCACCGTGTGGGATGTCACTGGTGTGGCGCAGCAGATCATTCAGCGTACCTATCGCACCATGGAAGTGTTTATCTGCGCCGCCGCCATTTATCTGATCCTCAACTTTATTATCGTCCAGCTTTACGCGTTGTTAGAACGCCGTTTAACCCCGGTGCATCGCGTTGAAAAAAAGCCGTTACCCGCCGTTAAACCGCTTGCCGGAGAGTGATATGCAATCCACATCCCCCGTAACCTTAAGCGCCACCGATATCCATAAATCCTTTGGCGCAATGGAAGTACTGAAAGGCATTTCGCTGCAGGCGCATCAAGGCGATGTCATCTCAATTCTCGGCGCCAGCGGCTCGGGTAAAAGTACCTTATTGCGCTGTATCAACCTGCTGGAAACGCCAGATGCTGGCGTGGTGAGCGTCGGTGGTGAAACCATTGAGATGAAGCGCCATGCGCGTGGTCATCAGCTGGCGGCCAATCCCAAACAGATTGAGCGCCTGCGTTCGCGTCTGGGCATGGTGTTCCAGAGTTTTAACCTGTGGTCGCATATGACGGTGCTGCAAAACGTGATTGAAGGGCCGCACTATGTTCTGAAGCGCGATAAGAAAAGCTGCATTGCCCAGGCGGAGCAGTTGCTGGATCGCGTTGGCCTGTTGAATCGCAAAGATTTTTATCCGGCACAGCTTTCCGGCGGCCAGCAGCAGCGTGTGGCGATTGCCCGCGCGCTGGCGATGGACCCGGAAGTGATGCTGTTTGATGAGCCAACCTCAGCACTTGATCCCGAGCTGGTGGGCGAAGTATTGAAAGTAATGCGCAGCCTGGCGGAAGAGGGGCGCACCATGTTGGTGGTGACGCACGAAATGGGCTTTGCGCGTAACGTTTCCAACCGGGTGGTGTTTATGCATCAGGGGACCATTGATTGTCAGGGGACGCCGGAAGAGATGTTTGGCGCACAAGGCTCGCATCGCTTTAAGCAGTTTATCTCCAGCCATCAGAGCCATCACACGGAGCAACCAGCATGACATCAGTGTGGGGCGATGAAACGCTTTCCTGGCAGGATGTTGTGCAGGTGGCACGGCACAATGCCGAACTGACGTTAAGCGCCAGCGCCTGGCAGCGTATTGCTCAGGGGCGTGAGATCGTCGAGCAGATTGTGACCAGCGGTCATATCGCTTATGGCATCAATACCGGGCTGGGGGCGCTGTGCAATATCACTTTGCCGGAAGAGCAGCTCAGCCAGTTGTCACGTAATACGCTATTGAGTCACGCTTGTGGCGTGGGCCCATTACTGGCGCGTGAACAGGTGCGTGCCATTCTGTGTGCGGCGATTGCAAACTATAGCCATGGCAAATCGGGCGTCTCCGTGGCACTGGTGCAGCATTTGCTGGCGCTGCTGAATCATCAGATTACGCCGCAGGTGCCGTCGCAAGGTTCAGTGGGCTATCTCAGCCATATGGCGCATATCGGACTCGCGCTAATTGGCGTGGGCGATGTTGAGTATCAGCAACAGATCGTGTCTGCAGAGCAAGCGCTGGCGCAGGCTGGATTAACGCCTTATCGACCTGGCGCGAAAGAAGGCTTGAGCCTGGTGAACGGCACGCCGTGCATGACCGGGTTGTCGTGTCTGGCGCTGGATGATGCGGCGCGGCTGTTGGATTGGGCTGACGTGACCGGCGCGATGAGTTTTGAGGCGCTGCGTGGGCAGTTAGTGGCATTTGATGCCGAAGTGATTGCGCTGAAAGCCAGTCCTGGCATGCAAGTGAGTGGCCTGCGTTTACGTCAGTTGCTGAGCGACAGCCCGCTGCTGGCTAAAAGCGTGGGTGTGCGCACCCAGGATGCACTGAGTTTGCGTTCGATGCCACAGGTACACGGTGCCAGCCGCGATCAGTTTGATCACGCGGCGCGACAGGTGGATACCGAGTTGAATGCCTGTACCGATAATCCGTTGATACTCGGCACCGTGGATAACTGGCGTGTGGTGTCGCAGGCCAATCCGCACGGTGAATCGGTGGCGATGGCGGCTGATGTGTTGGCCATTGCCATGGCGGAGGTTGGCAGCATTGCGGAGCGACGTCTGGATCGTTTAGTGAATCCACTGGTCAGCGGTTTACCGGCGTTCCTGGTGGCGCAGCCGGGCGTGAATTCCGGCATGATGATTGCGCAGTACGTGGCGGCGTCGTTGTGTGCGGAGAACCGTCAGCTGGCGCAACCGGCGGTGCTGGATAATTACGTGACCTCGGGTTTGCAGGAGGATCATCTTAGCTTGGGTACGGGAGCTGCGTTGAAACTGCTGAAGCTGGTGGGGAATGTGTGGCAGATTCTGGCGATTGAGTACCTGCTGGCGGCGCAGGCGCTGGATTTCCATGGCGAGGCGGAGTTGGCGGAAGGGACGAAACAGGCGTTGCGCCGTTTGCGGGCAGAGGTGGCGAACTGGCAGGAAGATCGCTGGCTGGCACCGGAAATTGCCCGGGCGGTTGAGGTGATGAAGAACGGTGTTTGCTGAGTGTTCATAAGTGATGCCGAACTGCTTAACTGCTTAACTGCTTAACTGCTGAATGCGTGTGGGTGCGGGCCGTAGCACCTCTGCTGCTGCCGGGCAGTCCTCGCGCCGCTGACGCGG
>NZ_DAMDQC010000200.1:0-6991 GCF_032082325.1 Pantoea sp. CTOTU50773
CCCTGAGCCAGGAGATGCTGGATATCGTTAACTATCGCAAAGAGTCGAACCTGCTGTTTGGCGTGGGGGGGGCGGATGCATTATCGGAGCCACTGGTGGGCAAAGTGCTGGAAGCGGCCGTGGTGTCGGAGGAGAAAATTCATCTGCGCTGTTTCGAGTCAACGCACGAGATGTTGCTGGAGCAACTGAGCCAGCACAAGCTCGACATGATTGTCTCGGATTGCCCAATCGACTCCACTCAGCAGGAAGGTTTGTTCTCAGTGAAACTCGGCGAATGCCCAGTCAGTTTCTGGTGCAATGCACCGCTGCCCGATCGTCCTTTCCCGGCATGTTTAGAGCAGCGTCGCCTGCTCATTCCCGGGCGTCGCTCGATGCTCGGCCGCAAGTTGCTGAACTGGATTCACAGCCAGGGGTTGCAGGTGGATATTCTGGGCGAGTTTGATGATGCGGCTTTGATGAAGGCCTTTGGTGCGCAGAACAATGCGATTTTTGTCGCGCCGACACTCTATGGCGCTGAGATCTATCGCGATGATACGATCCGTGAAATAGGGCGTCTGGAGGCGGTGATGGAGGAGTATCACGTGATTTTTGCCGAGCGTATGATTCAACATCCGGCGGTGCAGCGCATCTGCAATCGTGATTTCAGCGCACTCTTTAATGCTAAATCGCAGGCATAAAAAAACCGGCTAAGCGCCGGTTCTTTCGACAAAGCGATAACCTAACAGGCGATTAAGCCAGTTTGGTGATCTGTGCAGCCAGGTTTGCTTTATGGCGTGCAGCTTTGTTTTTGTGGATCAGACCTTTAGCAGCCTGACGGTCCACGATTGGTTGCATTTCGTTGAATGCGTTCTGCGCAGCAGCTTTGTCGCCTGTTGCGATAGCCGCGTATACTTTCTTGATGAAAGTACGCATCATTGAACGGTTGCTTGCGTTATGCTTGCGACGTTTCTCAGATGTTACGGCGCGTTTCTTAGCTGATTTGATATTAGCCAAGGTCCAACTCCCAAATGTGATCTATATGGACAAATCAAAGGCCGAGGACTATGCCTTTTGCGCTTTCTTTTGTCAATGGATTTGTGCAAATAAGCGTCGTTTTAGCAACGGCGCTTGATTACGTAATTGATGGCGCAGGATTCTACCAGCAACACGTCGCTGAATACAGTATTTCGCATTAAAAATCTTCATTACCTGCCTGAGCAATGGGTTGCGTGCGCATTAAGCCGCACCATACGCAGGAAAGGCACGCAGACGGGTTAACCTGAAGGCCATTCAAGGGTATAATCCGCCGATTTCCACCGGTTTGAGTCAGCCATGAAGTTTATCCGCGGTATTTATAATCTGAAAGAGCAGCATCGCGGCTGCGTCCTGACCATTGGCAATTTTGACGGCGTACATCGCGGCCACCAGGCATTGATGGCGGAGTTGATTGCTGAAGGACGTCAACGCAATCTGCCGGTGGTGGTGATGCTGTTTGAACCGCAACCACTTGAATTGTTTGCCGGTGACAAAGCCCCGGCACGCCTGACGCGTTTGCGCGAGAAGCTGAAGTATCTCGAGCTGGCGGGTGTTGATGCGGTGCTCTGCGTCCGCTTTGATCGCCGTTTTGCGGCGCACTCCGCACAAAGTTTCATCGCTGAACTGCTGGTCGATAAACTCAACGTGAAGTTTCTCGCAGTGGGTGATGATTTCCGCTTTGGCGCTGGTCGCCAGGGAGATTTCCTGTTATTACAGAAAGCCGGTGTCGAGTATGGCTTCGACGTCATCAGCACCCAGACCTATTGTGATGGCGGTGCGCGTATCAGTAGCACGGCGGTACGTCAGGCACTGGCACAGGATGATTTTGCGCAGGCGGAAGCGCTGCTGGGCCATCCATTCAGCATTTCAGGGCGCGTGGTGCACGGTGATGCACTGGGGCGCACCATTGGTTTCCCCACCGCTAACATTCCATTGCGCCGCACAGTAACGCCGGTGAAAGGGGTGTTTGCGGTAGAAGTGTTAGGCCTGGGCGACAAGCCCATCGCTGGCGTGGCCAACATTGGCACACGTCCGACGGTAAAAGGTCTGCGTCAGCAGCTTGAAGTTCACCTGCTTGACACACATATGAATCTTTATGGCCACCACATTGAGGTGGTGCTGAAACAGAAGATTCGCGACGAACAGCGTTTCGCTTCGCTGGACGCGTTGAAAGAACAAATTGCGAAAGATGTGGTGACGGCCCGCCAATTTTTTGGGCTTAACGCACCGGCTTAATGACCGAAATACGGAACCGAGAATCTGATGAGTGACTATAAATCTACCCTGAATTTGCCGGAAACGGGGTTCCCGATGCGTGGCGATCTGGCCAAACGCGAACCGGGAATGCTGCAACGTTGGACTGATGACAACCTGTACGGCATCATCCGCGAAGCCAAAAAAGGGAAAAAAACCTTTATTTTGCATGATGGCCCTCCTTACGCGAACGGCAGCATTCATATTGGTCACTCCGTTAACAAGATTCTGAAAGACATTATCGTTAAGTCGAAAGGCATGGCGGGCTATGACTCGCCGTATGTGCCGGGTTGGGACTGCCATGGTTTGCCTATCGAGCACAAAGTTGAGCAGATGATCGGTAAGCCAGGCGAGAAAGTCTCCGCCGCGGAATTCCGTGCCGCCTGCCGCAACTACGCTGCTGAACAGGTTGAAGGCCAGAAGAAAGACTTCATCCGTCTCGGCGTGCTGGGCGACTGGGATCGTCCCTACCTGACCATGGACTTCAAAACCGAAGCCAACATCATTCGTGCGCTGAGTAAAATCATTGGCAACGGCCACCTGCACAAAGGCGCCAAGCCGGTGCACTGGTGCATGGATTGCCGCTCGGCGCTGGCTGAAGCAGAAGTCGAGTACTACGACAAAACTTCCCCATCTATCGACGTGATGTTTAACGCCGTTGATGCCGATGCGGTACGCGCGAAGTTTGGCGTTGCCGCCTCTGAAGGCCCGGTTTCTCTGGTGATCTGGACCACTACCCCGTGGACCATGCCGGCCAACCGCGGTATCTCACTGCATCCTGAGTTCGAATACCAGTTGCTGCAAATCGAAGGCCGCAGCTTGATCCTCGCCAAAGAGATGGTTGAGGGTGTGATGAAGCGCGCGGGCATCACTGAGTGGAAAGTACTGGGCGAATGCAACGGTGCGGCACTTGAGCTGCAGCTGTTCCAGCACCCGTTCCTTGAGCAGATCCAATCCAAAGTCGTATTGGGCGAGCACGTTACGCTGGAAGCGGGTACCGGTGCAGTGCATACCGCACCTGGCCACGGCCCAGATGACTATGTGATCGGCCAGAAATACGGTCTGGAAACCGCTAACCCGGTCGGCCCGGATGGCGCGTACCTGCCAGGCACCTATCCTACGCTGGATGGTGTAAACGTGTTTAAAGCCAACGACATGATCGTTGAGCTGCTGAAAGAGAAAGGCGCGCTGCTGCACGTAGAGAAACTGCTGCACAGCTATCCACACTGCTGGCGTCACAAAACCCCGATTATCTTCCGTGCCACCCCGCAGTGGTTCATCAGCATGGATCAGAAGGGCCTGCGTGCGCAGTCGCTGAAAGAGATCAAAGGCGTGCAGTGGATCCCGGACTGGGGCCAGGCGCGTATCGAAGCGATGGTGGCGAACCGTCCAGATTGGTGTATCTCGCGTCAGCGTACGTGGGGCGTGCCAATGGCGCTATTCGTACATAAAGAGACCGAGCAGCTGCACCCGGATACACTGGAGCTGATGGAAAAAGTCGCGAAGTGCGTAGAGCAGGATGGCATTCAGGCATGGTGGGATCTTGATCCGCGCGATCTGATGGGCGATGACGCTGATCACTATGTCAAAGTGCCAGATACGCTGGATGTGTGGTTCGATTCAGGATCAACCAGCTACTCTGTGGTCGATGCGCGCCCAGAATTTGGCGGCCATGCGCCGGATATGTATCTGGAAGGTTCAGATCAGCATCGTGGCTGGTTCATGTCTTCGCTGATGATCTCGACGGCGATGAAAGGCAAAGCGCCTTACCGTCAGGTACTGACGCACGGTTTCACCGTGGACGGTCAGGGCCGCAAAATGTCGAAATCCATCGGCAACACCGTGGCACCGCAGGACGTAATGGACAAACTGGGCGCGGACATTCTGCGTCTGTGGGTCGCCTCAACGGATTACTCCGGTGAAATGGCGGTGTCCGACGAAATCCTGAAGCGTGCAGCGGACAGCTATCGTCGTATCCGTAACACCGCGCGTTTCCTGCTGGCTAACCTCGCGGGCTTCAACCCGGCGACAGATTGCGTAAAACCCGAAGAGATGGTGGTGGTAGATCGCTGGGCGGTTGGCCGTGCGCTGGCTGCACAGCAGGACATCGTCCAGTCTTACGAGAACTACGATTTCCATGAAGTGGTGCAGCGTCTGATGCACTTCTGCTCCATCGAAATGGGCTCGTTCTATCTTGATGTGATTAAAGATCGTCAGTACACCGCGAAAGGTGACAGCCTGGCGCGTCGCAGTTGCCAGACCGCGCTGTGGCACATTGTTGAAGCGCTGGTGCGCTGGATGGCGCCAATCATGTCCTTCACTGCTGATGAAATCTGGGGCTACCTGCCGGGTGAACGTGCTAAATACGTATTCACCGAAGAGTGGTATGAAGGCCTGTTTGGTCTGGCGGATAACGAAGCACTGAACGACGCTTATTGGGATGAGCTACTGAAAGTGCGCGGTGAAGTCAACAAAGTGATCGAGCAGGCGCGCAGCGATAAACGTATCGGTGGCGCACTGGAAGCCACAGTAACGCTTTACGCGGATGCTGAACTGGCCGCTAAACTGCAGGCGCTGGGCGATGAGTTGCGTTTTGTCCTGCTGACTTCCGGCGCGACGGTGGCGGATTACGCCACTGCCAGCGATGAAGCGCAGCAGAGCGAAGTACTGAAAGGTCTGAAAATCGCACTGCACAAAGCAGAAGGCGAGAAATGTCCGCGTTGCTGGCATTACACTACTGACGTTGGCCAGAATCCGGAGCATGCTGCGGTCTGTGGACGTTGTTACACCAACGTAGCCGGCAACGGTGAAGTGCGGAAATTTGCCTGATGAGTAAACTCTGCTCTACCGGATTGCGCTGGTTGTGGCTGGTGCTGGTGGTGATCGTGGTCGATTTCGCCAGCAAGCAGTGGATCATGAATAACATGATGCTGCATGAAACTCAGCCGCTGATACCGTTCCTGAATCTGTTCTACGCGCACAACTATGGCGCGGCGTTCAGCTTCCTGGCGGATAAAGGTGGCTGGCAGCGTTGGTTCTTTGCCGGCATCGCGATTGCGATTGTGGTCGCGCTGGTGGTGATGATGTATCGCAACCGTGCAAGTCACAAATTAACCAATATTGCCTACGCGCTGATTATCGGCGGGGCGTTGGGTAACCTGTTTGACCGTGCATATCACGGCTTCGTGGTGGATTTCATCGACTTCTACGTTGGTGACTGGCATTTCGCCACCTTCAACATCGCTGACTGCGGCATTTGTATTGGTGCGGCGTTGGTGGTGCTGGAAGGCTTCCTCACCCCGAAAGACAAACAGGTCAAAGAGAAAGGGTAACAAATGACTGAGTCCGTACAGCGCGATAGCGCGTTGCTGGTGCATTTCACGCTGAAGCTGGAAGATGGCTCAACAGCGGAATCAACACGCGCCAACGGCAAACCAGCGCTGTTCCGTCTGGGAGATGGCAGCTTGTCTGGTGCATTGGAACAGGAACTGTTAGGACGTAAAGTCGGCGATAAGCATGCCTTTACGCTGGCACCGGAAGATGCCTTTGGCGGCACCAGTCCGGACCTGGTTCAGTACTTTTCGCGCCGTGACTTTAAAGATGCTGGCGAACCGGAAGTCGGTTCCATCATGCTGTTCAGCGGCAGAGGTGGTAGCGAGATGCCGGGTGTGATCCGTGAAATTTCCGGTGACTCGATCACCGTTGATTTTAACCATCCGTTGGCTGGCCAGCGCATTCAGTTTGAAATTGAAGTGCTGGAGATTGATCCGGTGCTGGAGGCCAGCGATGCAAATCCTGTTAGCTAACCCTCGCGGTTTCTGTGCAGGCGTGGATCGCGCCATCAGCATCGTGGAGCGCGCGCTGGAGATGTACGGTGCACCGATCTACGTGCGTCACGAAGTGGTACATAACCGCTACGTGGTGAGCAGCTTGCGCGATCGGGGAGCGATCTTCATTGAAGAGATCAGCGAAGTGCCGGACGATGCCATCCTGATCTTCTCTGCTCACGGCGTTTCTCAGGCGGTGCGGGCGGAAGCGAAAGCGCGCAATCTCACCATGCTGTTTGACGCCACTTGTCCGCTGGTGACCAAGGTACATATGGAAGTGGCGCGCGCCAGCCGTAAAGGTGTGGAGGCCATTCTGATTGGTCATGCCGGACACCCTGAAGTAGAAGGCACCATGGGGCAGTACAACAACCCCAATGGTGGCATGTATTTGGTGGAGTCACCGGAAGATGTGTTCAAGCTGAGCGTTAAGGACGAAGGCAATCTGTGCTTCATGACGCAGACAACTTTATCGGTTGATGATACATCAGATGTGATTGATGCACTGCGTCAGCGCTTCCCGGCAATTATTGGCCCACGCAAAGATGATATCTGTTACGCCACGACTAACCGCCAGGAAGCCGTGCGTGTTCTGGCGCGTGATGCGGAAGTGGTGCTGGTGGTGGGCTCGAAAAACTCCTCTAACTCCAACCGTCTGGCCGAACTGGCACAGCGTGCGGGGAAACTGGCGAAGCTGATCGATTCAGCAGATGACATTCAGGAAGAGTGGGTTAAAGGCAAGCAGATCATCGGTGTGACGGCGGGTGCCTCGGCACCGGATATTCTGGTGCAGCAGGTGATTCAGCGCTTGAAAGAGTATGGCGGCGAAGCAGCGATTGAGCTGATTGGCCGTGAAGAGAACATTGTGTTTGAAGTGCCAAAAGAGTTGCGTGTCGAAG
>NZ_DAMDQC010000201.1:0-6918 GCF_032082325.1 Pantoea sp. CTOTU50773
TGCGAGGTGGCGTATATTACGCCTTCCTCCTTCAGAGTCAAACACTTTTTTCAGCATTTTTTCTCTGGCGGAAGTTCTTAGCGAAGCTTCCTGTCAACACCGCACTTCGTAAACCGTTGTGCCGTTTCGATGGATGCGCATTATAGGGAGTTGTTCGCAGCGCGCAACCGCTAAATTCAATAAAAACAACCGTTCGCTGCATTCCACAGCAAAACCCCGCCTTATACCCACTTACACACAGTGTTATCCACATTCATCTGCACAAATGAATTTAGGCGAGCATCGCGCAAACGTTTTCGCTACAATGCCCGGCGACGTCAAGGATGCCCCTTTTGGGGCGTTACATGAAGCAAGTACTCTCTTCTATATATAAGAGAAGCGCTAAGCTTGATGTAACGCTCTTACTTATGCGAAACAAAGCCAAGGGATAAAACCACCATGCAACAACGTCGTCCAGTACGCCGCGCTCTTCTCAGTGTTTCTGATAAAGCCGGTATCCTCGAATTTGCTCAGGCACTCTCCAGCCGTGGTGTTGAGCTGCTCTCCACAGGTGGTACTGCTCGCCTGCTGGCAGATGCGGGCCTGCCCGTCACCGAAGTCTCTGACTACACCGGTTTCCCGGAAATGATGGATGGACGCGTCAAAACGCTGCACCCGAAAGTGCATGGCGGTATTCTGGGCCGTCGCGGCACCGATGATGCGATCATGGCCGAGCACGCGATCAACCCTATCGATATGGTGGTGGTAAACCTTTATCCCTTCGCTCAAACCGTTGCCAAACCCGATTGCTCACTGGCAGACGCGGTAGAGAATATCGATATCGGTGGCCCAACCATGGTGCGCTCCGCTGCGAAGAACCACAAAGATGTGGCAATCGTGGTGAAGAGCAGCGACTACGAGGCCATCATCGCCGAGCTGGACGCCAACGAAAACTCCCTGACGCTGGACACCCGTTTCGATCTGGCGATCAAAGCCTTCGAACACACCGCAGCCTACGACAGCATGATTGCCAACTACTTTGGCAGCCTGGTACCGGCTTATCATAGCGACAGCAAAGAGCCTGCCGGCCGCTTCCCACGCACGCTGAACCTCAACTTCATCAAGAAGCAGGATATGCGTTACGGCGAGAACAGCCATCAGGACGCTGCCTTCTATATAGAAGAGAATGTGGCAGAAGCTTCTGTTGCGACTGCACAGCAGGTACAGGGCAAGGCGCTCTCTTACAACAACATCGCGGATACCGATGCCGCACTTGAGTGTGTGAAAGAGTTTGATGAAGCCGCTTGCGTGATCGTTAAGCATGCTAACCCGTGTGGTGTGGCAGTGGGCGGTTCGATTCTTGACGCCTATGAGCGCGCTTACAAAACTGATCCAACTTCTGCTTTTGGCGGCATCATCGCTTTCAACCGTGAATTGGATGAAGCCACTGCCCAGGCGATCATCAGCCGTCAGTTTGTCGAAGTGATCATTGCCCCTTCAGCCAGCGAAGCGGCACTTAAAGTTACCGCAGCAAAACAGAACGTTCGCGTGCTGGTTTGTGGCCAGTGGCAGGGCCGTGTTGCTGCACTGGACTTCAAGCGTGTTAATGGCGGCCTGCTGGTTCAGGATCGTGATCTCGGTATGGTTGATGCCAGTCAGCTGCGAGTCGTGACTAAGCGCCAGCCAAGCGAGCAGGAACTGCGTGATGCGCTGTTCTGCTGGAAAGTAGCCAAGTTCGTGAAATCCAACGCCATTGTCTACGCACGTGACAATATGACTATCGGCATAGGCGCCGGACAGATGAGCCGCGTTTATTCTGCCAAAATTGCCGGTATCAAAGCAGGCGACGAAGGTTTAGAAGTTAAAGGTTCAGCCATGGCGTCTGATGCTTTCTTCCCGTTCCGCGATGGTATCGACGCAGCGGCTGCTGTAGGTATCAGCTGTGTGATTCAACCAGGTGGTTCTATCCGTGATGATGAAGTGATTGCCGCCGCTGATGAGCACGGTATTGCGATGATCTTCACCGACATGCGTCACTTCCGCCATTAATAGCCTGGAGCCGTATAGATGAAAATTTTAGTGATTGGTAATGGTGGACGTGAACACGCGTTGGCATGGAAAGCAGCACAGTCACCGCTGGCCGAAACGGTCTTTGTTGCACCGGGCAACGCGGGTACCGCACTGGAACCTGCACTGCAGAACGTGGCGATCAGCGCCACTGACGTTCCTGCACTGTTAGCCTTTGCTCAGAAAGAGAAGATCGATCTGACCATCGTAGGCCCAGAAGCGCCGCTGGTGATTGGCGTGGTCGATGCGTTCCGTGCAGCGGGTCTGAAAATCTTTGGCCCAACGCAGGCGGCTGCACAGCTGGAAGGATCAAAAGCCTTCACCAAAGATTTCCTGGCACGCCAGCAGATCCCTACCGCTGAATACCAGAACTTTACGGAAGTTGAGCCCGCGCTGGCTTACCTGCGTGAGAAAGGCGCACCGATCGTGATTAAAGCGGATGGTCTGGCAGCCGGTAAAGGGGTTATCGTCGCGATGGAACTGGCTGAAGCGGAAGCTGCAGTGCAGGACATGCTGGCAGGTAACGCTTTCGGCGATGCAGGCCATCGTATCGTCATTGAAGAGTTCCTCGACGGCGAAGAAGCCAGTTTTATCGTGATGGTGGATGGCGACAACGTGTTACCCATGGCCACCAGCCAGGATCATAAACGTGTAGGCGATGGTGATACCGGCCCAAATACCGGAGGCATGGGCGCTTACTCGCCAGCCCCGGTTGTCACCGATGAGATCCACCAGCGTGTGATGGACCAGATTATCTGGCCAACCGTTAACGGCATGAAAGCGGAAGGCAACACCTATACCGGCTTCCTATATGCCGGCCTGATGATCGATAAAGCCGGTCAGCCGAAAGTGATCGAGTTCAACTGCCGCTTTGGCGATCCAGAAACCCAGCCGATCATGCTGCGTCTGCAGTCAGATCTGGTTGAGCTGTGCCTGGCCGCAGTGGATGGCAAACTCGATAAGCAGACCTCGCAGTGGGATCCACGCCCATCGCTGGGTGTCGTGCTGGCGGCTGGCGGCTATCCCGCGGATTACAACACCGGTGATCAAATCCACGGTCTGCCGCTGGAAGAAGTGCCGGACGGTAAAGTGTTCCACGCGGGCACCACGATGAAAGATGATGTGGTGGTCACCAACGGTGGACGCGTGCTGTGCGTCACTGCCCTGGGCGAAGATGTGGCTGCCGCGCAGAAGAATGCCTATGCGCTGGCGAAACATATTTCCTGGGAAGGCAGCTTCTGCCGTAAAGATATTGGTTACCGCGCGATTAATCGCAAGTAATTATCAAGGGGCGCGCTCTGCGCCCCTTGTTTTTTCCCAACTCAGAAATCACTCTCTTTCGGCTGCCAGCTACACTCATCCTCTGGCGTCGCCCGCAACAACTGCACGCCTTCAGGTGCCTCCAACCATGACACCATCAACGACTGTGGCTGGTGTTGCTGCTGCTGAGATAGCGTGGCAATGATTCCGCTATCAAAGGGTGCATTCACCACTTTGCCATCACAATCGCGCACCTGCGTAGCGCCCAGCCAATGCCCCTGCTTCAGTAATACACGGCCACTCAGCAACGCATTACTTTGCTCCAGCATACGTTGCGCGTCGAAACGATAGAGCTCAACCGTATCACCACTTACCGCTTCACGACGGCCGGCCAGCTGACGCTGCATAAAATTAAGATTGCCCAGATGGTCAAAACGCAGCGTCACGTCATCGGGTTGCTCACCCGCCACAATGCGCTCAACGCTGATCAGGTGGTTCTGTTGCCAGTTGTAGTCAGTGGTTTCCATGGCATCGCCATTGAAAGGGGTATAAACAGTGCGAAGATGGACAGCCTGATGGTCACTGTTCTTGCGCCAGATGCGCACAGTGCCACGATCGGCCAGATAGCCACTTGCCGTAAAGGCAGGGAGATCAGAGGTGGAACTACAGCCCGCGAGCAGCGCACCGAGTAACAGGGCGCAGACGCGCTGAGTAATCGTGTTCAGCATGACAGGCCCCAATAACAAAAAGGGGCGTGTCGCCCCTCTTTTAAAGCTTAAACCGCGATGCGGAAAACTTACTTAACAGCGTCTTTCAGAGCTTTACCAGAGACGAACGCTGGCACGTTAGCTGCCGCGATTTTGATCTCTTTACCAGTCTGTGGGTTGCGACCGGTACGCTCAGCGCGGTGGTTCACTTTAAAAGTACCAAAACCAACCAGTTGTACAGCATCACCTTCTTTCAGAGACTCAGTGATCGCAGCCAGGGTAGATTCCAGCGCAGCTTTAGCCTGGGTTTTTGACAGGTCAGCTTTCTCTGCGATCACATCAATCAGTTGAGTCTTGTTCATAAGTTATCCTTAAAGTGTATTTATCGCTTGCTAAGCAACGAGTGCGAGGGAAAAGCCATATTCTGGCACTCTTCAACCTGCACGCAAAGATAGCCACAATTTTCAGCCCCCCAAATGTAGACCAGACAGGGGGCTGATGTGAAGCCTCCAGGCGCGGTAATTCAGGCCTGAAGTCACGTTTTATCGCCTTATTGCTGAAAAAGTATACCGATGTTACTGATTCCCGCTTCGCGCAGGTCAGAACGTAACCCTTTAATCAGCTCAAGGTCGCGCTCTTCGCAGTCTGCCAGCAGACGGAAAATCTCCCACTGCAGATCCCATTCATCAATCACCGCCTGATTTTCACGCAGCTCTTCATCGGTCATTTCACGACCGGCCTGCGTCATTTCAAGGATAGCGACGGTGGTGATCGAGGTGCGACTGACTTCGATTGCGTGCTCCAGCGTTTCACCGCTGAGTTGTGCATGCACAACTTCGCTCAACGCAACACAGGCATCGATCGCTGGGTGGACACCATAGATATCAAAATCATCGCCATTCGGAATCGCAGACTCCAGCTTCTCCAGTTGGCTATCGAAGTTAATTTTGGCGTCTTTGACCGTCAGGCTTTCCCAGATAAGGTCAAGGATGCGACGATAGAGTTGCGGATCGGCGAATTCAGTCTGCTGACAGAAGGCCCAATAATTGGGGAACATCCGCTCGCACAGACAGGCCATAAAGGTCATATGCTGCCAGCTTTCCAGCTTCGCCAGACGCAAATGGACGGGGTTCTGTAACATCAAACTTACTCTCAATAGGTTAGCTGGCGGCAGTGTACCGCAAAAGCCGCGCGCAAACAGCGTTAACGCGCATTTTGCCAACGCAGAAACGCAGGACGCCCCGAAGCAACCGCATCGGCCCAGCGTGTAGGCTCGGGCAAACGATAGCCCGCGGTACATTTCTCCACCCAATTCAGTGCGCTGTCCATACTGACACGATGCCCGGTTGAGACGAACAAAGGGTTGCAGCGCGCTTTACTGCGCCACACCCAACCAATTTGTTCGCCTTTATCCATCAGTGGCTGGCGGCTCCCCGGTTCAGCATCCAATTCGGTAAAACGCCCGCAGAGCCGTTTTTTCGCCACGCCAATGGTTGGAACATCCACCAGCGAGCCAAAATGCGCAGCCACGCCGAGGCGACGGGGATGGGCAATACCATGACCATCAACAAATAAAAGATCGGGTTGGTGTGTGAGCTGCTGCCAGGCTGCAAGCAGTGCGGGGACTTCGCGAAACGATAAGAAACCCGGGATGTAAGGCATGGTGGTCGCGAGGCGTGCTATACGGTGCTCCACGAGTTGCAATGAGGGATATTCTAATACCACCAGTGCCGCACGCGTGATGTCACCTTCCTGTTCAAAACCGACGTCCGCACCGGCGATAAAACGAGGCGGCAGGACGTCGAAATCATCCTGCCGCACCACGTTAGCAGCGCGTTGTAACTGTTCAGCCCGCAGCGCGGCTAAATCCATGCTTAACCCTGATGATAAGGGCGAGACAGACGATGTACGGCTTCGACGAATGCACCGGCGTGCTCTGGCGGCACATCCTGATGAATGCCATGGCCCAGATTGAAGACATGCCCTTCACCCGTGCCAAAGCCTTCAAGGATAGTGGCCACTTCCTGCTCGATACGTGCCGGAGGCGCATACAGCATGGAAGGATCCATGTTGCCCTGCAACGCAACTTTGTCACCCACGCGACGACGCGCATCGGCAATATCGGTGCTCCAGTCCAGTCCCAGCGCATCACATCCGGTCGCTGCGATAGCCTCCAGCCACTGACCACCACCTTTGGTGAACAGCGTAATCGGCACGCGGCGACCTTCGTTCTCGTGCAGCACGCTATCGACGATTTTGTGCATATAGTAGAGTGAAAACTCACGGTAATCGCGGCCGGTCAGCACGCCGCCCCAGGTGTCGAAGACCATAATCGACTGTGCACCGGCTTTGATCTGGGCGTTCAGGTAATGGATGACACTGTCAGCCAGCTTATCCAGCAGCTTGTGCAGGGTTTGCGGCTCGGCATACATCATCTTTTTAATTTTGGTGAACGCTTTGCTGCTGCCGCCTTCAACCATGTAGGTTGCCAACGTCCATGGGCTGCCAGAGAAGCCGATCAAAGGCACTTCGCCTTTCAGGTTATGGCGAATGGTACGCACCGCATTCATCACATAACCCAGCTCATCTTCCGGATCCGGGATCGGTAGCTTGTCGACATCTGCACGGCAGGTAATAGGATTTGAGAAGCGCGGACCTTCGCCCGTTTCAAAATAGAGCCCCAGCCCCATCGCATCAGGAATCGTCAGGATATCGCTGAAGAGGATCGCGGCATCCAGCGCATAACGACGCAGCGGCTGCAGGGTGACTTCGCACGCCAGCTCCGCATTCTTACACAGCGACATAAAATCACCGGCTTCAGCACGCGTGGCTTTGTACTCCGGCAAATAACGCCCGGCTTGTCGCATCATCCATACAGGGGTGACATCCACCGGCTGACGTAACA
>NZ_DAMDQC010000202.1:0-6899 GCF_032082325.1 Pantoea sp. CTOTU50773
CGAAGGTCATCATTATGGATGAACCGACCGATGCTCTGAACGATACCGAAACCCTGTCGCTGTTCCGCGTCATCAATGAACTGAAAGCGCAGGGCTGCGGCATTGTTTATATCTCGCACCGTATGAAAGAGATCTTCGAGATTTGCGATGATGTCACCGTGTTTCGTGACGGGCAATTTATTGCCGAGCGCGCGGTGAGCGATCTCAGCGAAGAGAGTCTGATCGAGATGATGGTGGGCCGTAAGCTGGAAGATCAATATCCGCATATTGATCAGGCACCGGGCGATGTTCGTTTAACTGTTAAAAATCTCAGCGGGCCGGGCGTGGATAACGTCAGTTTCAACCTGCGCAAAGGGGAAATCCTTGGCATTTCCGGTTTAATGGGCGCGGGACGGACGGAACTGATGAAAGTGCTGTACGGCGCACTGCCTCGCAGCAACGGCACCGTTACGCTCAACGGTCGCGAAATTATTACCCGATCACCCCAGGACGGCCTGGCCAACGGCATCGTCTATATCTCAGAAGACCGCAAGCGCGATGGCCTGGTGCTCGGCATGTCGGTGAAAGAGAACATGTCATTGACCGCGCTGCGCTATTTCAGCCATGCCACCGGTAATCTGAAACACAGTGAAGAACAACTGGCAGTAGGCGACTTCATCCGTTTGTTCAACGTTAAAACCCCGTCAATGGAGCAGCCGATTGGCCTGCTGTCGGGTGGTAATCAGCAGAAAGTGGCGATTGCGCGCGGATTAATGACGCGCCCGAACGTACTGATTCTGGATGAGCCGACGCGTGGCGTGGACGTGGGTGCGAAAAAAGAGATTTATCAGTTAATTAACCAGTTTAAAGCCGAAGGGCTGAGCATCATTTTGGTGTCATCGGAAATGCCGGAAGTGCTGGGCATGAGCGATCGCATCCTGGTGATGCATGAAGGCCATCTGAGTGGCGAATTTTCCCGTGAGCAGGCTACCCAGGAATCCCTGATGGCGGCGGCAGTCGGTAAGCAACACAGCGAGGAGTTAGTTGTATGAGCACCCAAACCTTACCCGCCAGCCGTCGCTGGTTTAGCAAAGCCTGGCTGCTGGAGCAGAAATCGCTGATTGCGCTGATCGTGCTGATTGCCGTGGTGGCGAGCCAAAGCCCGAACTTCTTCACCGTTGCCAACATGTTCAACATCCTGCAGCAGACCTCGGTTAACGCCATTATGGCCGTCGGCATGACGCTGGTGATTCTGACTTCGGGTATTGATCTGTCGGTGGGATCGCTGCTGGCGCTCACCGGTGCAGTCGCCGCCTCAATTGTCGGTTTGGAAGTGAATGCGCTGGTGGCAGTAGCGGCTTCGCTGGCGCTGGGTGCGGCGATTGGTGGTATTACCGGCGTGATTGTGGCGCGCGGCAAGGTACAGGCGTTTATCGCCACGCTGGTGATGATGCTGCTGCTGCGCGGCGTCACCATGGTGTACACCAACGGTAGCCCGATCAACACCGGTTTCAGTGATAACGCCGATCTGTTCGGCTGGTTCGGTATTGGCCGTCCGCTGGGTATCCCAACGCCGGTGTGGCTGATGGCAGTGGTGTTCGCGCTGGCGTGGTACATGCTGCATCACACGCGCCTCGGTCGTTACATCTATGCGTTAGGCGGCAATGAAGCGGCGACACGTCTGTCAGGTATCAATGTTAACCGCGTCAAAATCATCGTCTATTCGCTGTGTGGTCTGCTGGCAGCGCTGGCGGGCACCATCGAAGTGGCGCGGCTTTCCTCTGCGCAACCGACGGCAGGTACCGGTTATGAACTGGATGCCATCGCGGCGGTGGTCTTAGGCGGAACCAGCCTGGCGGGCGGTAAAGGTCGCATTATGGGCACGCTGATTGGCGCGCTGATCCTGGGTTTCCTGAACAACGGCCTGAATCTGATGGGCGTATCTTCTTACTACCAAATGATTGTTAAAGCCGTTGTCATTCTGCTGGCGGTGCTGGTGGATAACAAAAGCAGCAAATAACTCTGACCTTCACACAGGACTCTATAAATGAAAAAGTTAACTGCATTGGCCGTCATCCTTGGCGCCACCCTCAGTGCTGGCGCGATGGCTAAGGACACCATTGCGCTGGTTGTATCAACGCTGAATAATCCGTTCTTTGTGTCTCTGAAAGATGGCGCACAGAAAGAAGCCGACAAACTGGGTTATAACCTGGTGGTGCTGGATTCGCAGAATAACCCGGCGAAAGAGCTGGCGAACGTACAGGATCTGACTGTGCGTGGCACCAAGCTGATGCTGATTAACCCAACGGATTCTGATGCCGTGGGTAACGCCGTGAAGATGGCCAACCAGGCCAACATTCCGGTGATCACCTTGGACCGCGTGGCGGCACAAGGCACCGTGGTGAGCCACGTGGCTTCTGACAACCGCTTCGGCGGCAAAATGGCCGGTGACTTCATCGCGAAGAAACTGGGCGATGGCGCAAAAATCATCGAGCTGCAGGGTATTGCCGGGACTTCCGCAGCGCGCGAGCGTGGCGAAGGCTTCAAGCAGGCTGCTGATGCGCACAAATTTAATATCCTGGCGAGCCAGCCAGCAGATTTCGACCGTACTAAAGGTCTGAACGTGATGCAGAACCTGCTGCAGGCGCATCCGGATGTACAGGCTGTATTTGCTCAGAACGACGAAATGGCGCTGGGCGCACTGCGTGCGCTGCAGACTGCCGGTAAAACCGATGTACTGGTGGTGGGCTTTGACGGTACCGCTGACGGTGTGAAAGCGGTAGAAGCCGGTAAACTGACCGCCACAGTGGCGCAGATGCCTGATAAAATTGGCGTGATTGGTGTGGACACTGCAGATAAAGTGCTGAAAGGCGAAAAAGTACAGTCGGTTAATCCAGTTGACCTGAAGCTGGTCACCAAATAAAAAACAAAGAAAAGCATGGCAACGCGCCACCGTCCTGGTGGCGCAACTTTCTGGATCACTCCCTATGAACACAAGTGCAAAACTGGCGGTACTTGGCAGCATCAATGCCGACCACATTCTGAACCTCACCCATTTTCCGCGTCCGGGCGAAACGGTGATCGGCAAACAGTATCAGATTGCCTTTGGTGGCAAAGGGGCTAACCAGGCCGTGGCGGCCGGTCGTGCTGGCGCGGATATCGCTTTTATTGCCTGTGTAGGTGCAGATGACATTGGCGAACGTATCCGCCAGCAGCTGCAGCAGGACCGTATTGATACTGCTCCGGTAGAAATCGTGGCAGACGAAGCCACCGGCGTGGCGATGATCTTCGTGAATGGCGAAGGTGAAAATAATATCGGCATCTATTCCGGTGCTAACGCGGCGCTGACGCCAGCCTGTGTCGATCGCCATCAGCAAGTGATTGCTGATGCTGAGGCCTTGCTGATGCAGTTGGAATCGCCGCTGGAAAGCGTGTTGGCGGCAGCGAAGATTGCGCGTGCCAATGCCACGCAAGTGATTCTGAATCCAGCGCCTGCCACACATTTGTCTGATGAGATGCTGGCCTTAATCGATATCATCACACCTAACGAAACCGAAGCCGAAATTCTGACCGGCATCGCGGTGAAAAGTGATGAAGATGCAGCACATGCGGCGCAGGCGTTGCATGATAAAGGCATCTCTACCGTTTTGATTACCTTGGGTCGTCGTGGTGTGTGGTTGAGCGAGCAGGGCACAGGCGTGCGTATTCCGGGCTTCACCGTGCAGGCTATCGACACCATCGCAGCGGGCGATACTTTTAACGGTGCCTTTATTACCGCGCGTCTGGAAGGTGTTGCAATGCATGATGCCGTGCGTTTTGCCCATGCCGCCGCCGCGATTGCGGTGACGCGTCCGGGTGCGCAGCCCTCAGTGCCGTGGCGCACTGAGATCGATAACTTCCTGCAGCAACAGGGTTAAGCCTTTGGCGACCATGAAAGATGTCGCCCGCCTGGCGGGCGTCTCCACTTCCACTGTTTCCCACGTCATCAATAACAATCGTTTTGTGAGCGAACAGGTGCGGGAAAAAGTGGATCAGGCAATCCGTGAGCTGAATTACGCGCCTTCTGCATTGGCGCGCAGTCTGAAGATCAATCAGACGCGCACTATTGGCATGTTGCTGACGGCCAGTAGTAACCCGTTCTATTCAGAAGTGGTGCGTGGCGTAGAAAATAGCTGCTACGAGCGCGGCTACAGCCTGATTCTGTGCAATACCGAAGGCGATGAAGAGCGCATGAATCGCAGCCTCGAAACGTTGATGCAAAAGCGCGTTGATGGCTTGCTGATGATGTGCACTGAAACGCATCTCCCTTCCGCAGAGATCCTTAACCGTTATCCTTCAGTCCCGATGGTGATGATGGACTGGGCCCCGTTTGAAGGGCGTGGCGACATTATTCAGGATAACGCGCTGCTGGGCGGTGAGCTGGCGACGCAGCATCTGATCGACCGTGGATACACCCGTATCGCCTGTATTGCCGGGCCTCAGGATAAAACCCCGGCGCGTTTGCGTCTGGAAGGTTTCCATAAAGCGATGGAAAGCAGTGGATTGCCGGTGTTGCCAGGTTATGTGGTTGACGGTGATTTCGAGTTTCAGGGCGGCTTCAACGCGATGAACCAACTGCTGACGTTAGAGTTGCTGCCCGAAGCGGTTTTCACCAGTAACGATGCGATGGCAGTGGGCGTTTATCACGCACTCTTCCAGGCGGGATTACGCGTGCCGCAAGATATCGCGGTGATGGGCTATGACAATATAGAACTGGCGCGTTATCTCACGCCACCGCTTAGTACCATCCATCAGCCCAAGGATGAACTGGGCGAACTGGCGATTGATACGCTGATTCATCGTATGAGCGATCCCGACGCCAGCCAGCAAACGCTGGTATTGACGCCGGAGCTGGTGGAACGCGGTTCGGTTTAAGCGGTTTTCTTCTTTTTCTCGCGATTAGCGATCAGATTGCGGCCATCGCCGGGACGCAGCATCAGGAAAGCAAACGCGGACAGCACGGTGATCACGCCCATCGTCAGGAAGGTGGCGTGGAATTGCTGCACAGTTGTGCTCTCGAAATCCTGATAGAAACGCAGTACCGCCGCACTGACGGCCACGCCAAAGCTGATCGATACCTGCTGCGTTACTGCCAGCACGCTGTTACCACCGCTGGCATTCTCATCATTCAAATCGGCCAGTGTGATGGTGTTCATCGCGGTGAATTGTGTCGACATCGCCATACCTAATACAAACAGCGCGGCTAACAGCATTAATACACTTTCACCCGGTGTTTGCAGTGAGAAGCTGGCGACAAGAATGCCGATGATGATGGTGATACCGACCAGCGTTTTACGATAGCCGAAGCGACGTAGCACTTGTGTCACGGTGGATTTGGCCAGCAGCGAGCCAATCGCTGTTGGCCCCATCATGCAACCCGCTATCAGTGCGGGATAACCAAAGCCCACCTGTAACATCAATGGCATCAGGAAGGGAATACAACCCGTGCCCAGACGTGCCGCGATATTACCAATGATGCCGACCGAGAAGGTTCGGGTCTTAAACATCGGTAAGTTGATCAGCGGTGCAGGATGGCGGCGTGCATGCACTATATATAGAAGCAATAGCGCGACACCGGCTAACAGCACCAGCACCGCCTGCCACGGCGACACGATACGCTCTCCGAACAGTTCGATACCGACGGATATCAGCACCAGACCTAAGCCAAACAGAATGAAGCCGCCAAAATCAAAGCGGCGCTTAGGCGTGGTGAAATCCGGCATATATTTACGTGCATAGAAGATGCCCGCGATGCCGATGGGAATGTTAATCAGGAATATCCAGTGCCAGCTGGCGTAGGTGACCAGCAAGCCACCGAGCATCGGCCCCAGAATCGGTCCGACTAATCCCGGCATGGTCACAAAGTTAAGTACCGGCAGCAATTCACTGCGTGGATAAGCACGCAACAATGCCAGGCGCGCGACCGGCATCATCATCGCGCCACCAACACCCTGGATAATGCGTGAGATAACCAGCATGCTCAGCGAGCCCGAGAGTGCACATGCTAAAGACCCTAACGTAAACAGTGAAACGGCCACGATAAAGACTTTGCGCGTGCCGAAGCGATCGGCCAGCCAGCCGCTGACCGGGATCAGCATGGCGACAGTGAGCGTATAGCTGATCACAGCAGATTGCATGGCAAGAGGGGATCGGTCGAGACTGGTGGCGATAGCAGGAAGCGCAGTATTGAGGATGGTGGCATCGAGGGCTTGCATGAAAAACGCCATTGCGGCGATCCAGGGCAAGCCGGCCATACTGCGCGCGGAGCGAATCATTGAAAGTCCTTCTTTAATAATTGTTCAGTCTGCAACAAAGAAAACGGCGTTGGACTAACAGAATAGCATTGGTGCTTATACGCGTGACGCTGATTTGTGCCGCCAAACGGGCGCTTTTGACTGATTATTGATCGAGAAATGTCTGTTTTTAGCCTGTTCGGTTAAAAAAGTAGCGCTCAGTCAATTTTTTGCAATAAACCCTTGTCAGCCCCGAATAACTCCCTATAATGCGCCACCACTGAGACGGCAAAGCGGCAACGCAGGCGGCTCAGCAGGGAGTGAAGAAATTCATCCCGCCGGAGAAAAACGCTGAAAAAAGTGTTTGACTCTGAAGGAGGAAGGCGTAATATACGCCACCTCGCAACAGCAGCTTAAGGCGCTGATTGCACCGCTCTTTAACAATTTATCAGACAATCTGTGTGGGCACTCGCAGGATTGATATCAGCGTCTCCGGACGTAAAAAATATCAAGTCTCACGAGTGAACACATAATGAAATTCATTATGACGTTTTACAGATGAGCATCGCTGCACTTGTTGCAGCAAATCAAACTTTAAATTGAAGAGTTTGATCATGGCTCAGATTGAACGCTGGCGGCAGGCCTAAC